>CAZLRL010000260.1:0-4646 GCA_964561645.1 uncultured Desulfobacterales bacterium | reverse complement strand
ATGAATTTTGCCAGAGGCTCTCTTAAGAGCTTCTATCTATTCGTGGTGCACCTCATGGCGGGATGCGCTTCGCTTTCCCGCCCTACATTTTAACCCGCCTCCATCCCCTGTAAGGGCTTGATTCATCAAGCACTTAAGGACTCGAAATCATTGGTGTAGTTTTAGAGCTAAAGAAATAATCGTATTTTTTTAAATGTAGCCCGCAAGCTTTAGCTTGCGAAAGTAATTACCAAATTAACCCAGGCTAAGGCCTGCGGCTACAAGTATAAATGTGAATCGGCGGGCAGTGCCCCCCTACATTAACTGTCCATATAAATTGAGTTAAAAAAAGGGAATCACCCTTTTCCGGTAGCACGGGCATCCTGCCCGTGCCTGGACGGGCTGGAAGCCCGTTCTACCGTTCTAAGGAAGTCGGAATGCAGGTTTGAGACGGGTCAAGGTGATTCTTACTTCCTGCAAACCCCGTTTTCAGGCCCGAATTTCGGCAACAAGACTTCCAGCCTGGGCCCGGGGTACACAGGCAAGATGCCTGTGCTCCCGCTTCCTGTGGGGGCTTGATTTATCAAGCCCTTTAGGGCGCCATGAATGGCGCCCCTACATTTTGGAGATAAGGTTTACAGTAAGGGCAAGAGCCCGAGACCATGGACACTGACCCAAATTATGTCGGCCTTGCAGTTGGATTCCCAGGAACTACCCGGAGGGCGTCCCGGCCTCCTTGGGTTTCTTCTCCGGCGGCAGGTCCCGGCCCGGCTGGGCCAAACGGTAGGCCCCGGTGGCCTTATCCAGCTTGGTCACCGCCAGATTATAATCAAACAGGGCCATAAGATAATCGCCCCGGGCCACGCCGTAGCGTTCGAAGGCCTGGAAGATGTCCTCCATTTTGCCCAGGCCCATGTCGAAGTTGCTAAACGCGGTGATCAGCCAGCGGCGGGCATTGACATAGGCCTTTCCCATCCCCTGGGAGCCCTTATAGTTTTCCTGGACCTTGCCGTAGGCCTGGGCCACTTCAATGGGGATGCCCATGAGGGCCTGGCGCTCCTGGTGCTGCAATTTTTCCAGCTCGGCCCGGGCCTTGTTGAGCTTGGCCTTGGTGATGCCGAAATCGAAGTGCCATCTGACCCCCACCACCGGGCCGATGCCGTACCAGTTGGTCAAATCCTCGTGGATGGGGTCCGGATCGCTGTACCGTTCCGGAGACCCGGCCAGGGTGCCGACGAGGGCGAAGAACAGGTCAGGATAAAAGTCGGCCTTGGCCCCTTTGACCAGCAGTTCCCGGGCCGCCTTGCCGTGTTTGAGCATGGTGAATTCGGGCCGCAGCTCCAGGGCTTGCTTGATGTAGAAATCGAGTTTCAGGGGCGCGGGGGAGGGCTCCGGCAGATCGAGGGGCACCCGGAAATCCTGGTCGGGCTGGTAGCCGATCAAGGCCTTTAAAGCCCGATACGCCACCTTGGTTCCTTCTTCGACCTGCGCGGCGAATTTTTCCAAGCTCCCTTCATACAAGGCCAGACGGTAAGGGTCGGTGTCCTTGACGCTGGGGGACTGGAGGGCCAGGAGGCGCTCGACCCGCTGCCGGGCGTCACTGAGATAATCCCGGGCTTCCTGAACCGCGTCTTTGCCTTGTTGGGCCAAAACCAGGCCGTAGTAGGCCTCAGCCACCTGGAGGATGACCTCGGCCCGCTTGGTATCCACTTCGGCTCTTTTGACCTGGACGTAGTTTTCTGCGGCCCGCTCCCGATGAACGATTTTGCCGAAAGTATAGAGCGGCTGGACCAGCGCTATCTCCAAGCGCCCGAAAATGGTCAAGCCGTGGAGATCGTGCTTGGTGTCCGGCCAGAAGATGCCGTCGCCCCGGATTTCCGGCTTGCGGACGTCGGGGGCGGGGCCGCCCACCCCCACCATATCAAACTGGGGCAATCTGTAGCCGTGGACTTCGTCTTTCTGGGCCTGGGCTACGTCCACCTCGCTCTGGCTGGCCTTGACTTCCGGGCTGAATTTCAAGGCCATGGCGATAGCTTCGGGCAGGGTCAATTCCGGCAATTCCTGCGGTTGTTGGGCCCCAACCGCGCCTGCCCCCAAGACGACCAGCATGATCAACATCCCCGCAATGCGCACCCCTGATGACATAAGCCCCTCCTCCTGATGACCGGGAAACCTTGATTAAATTTATTCTCCCCACATTATGAAAAGCTGCTTTTCCTTAACTCCGGGATTTTGTTGTTAATTTAATTTGCACCGCTGGAACGCGGATGGTATAAGGACTATAACTTAGGGCAAAACCTGATTTTTGTCATCCTAAAACCCCGATCCAAGGAAAAGCGAGATTCTTCGGTGGGCTCAGAATGACAAGGCGAATTTGAGGTTTTGCAGCCGCCGGCAATAATTAGTCCCTCCCGCGGGGGGAGGGGTTTCGGGGGAGGGGGTAAAGCCTTTGTTTATGCAGTTTTTCGTTGGCCATCCCCACCCGGGCCTCCCCCGTCCAGGGCAGGGAGAAGTTTCTTTCAGGACCCGGAATCCATGGCCCTGGCTTTGGAGTTGAAAGAAAACAGGTGGCCTAATTCTACCAAGGAGATTAAAAAGATGTCCAAATAAAAAGACAGACAGGGAAAATTGCTCTTTGCCGCGCCTTTCGCTATCATGGGAAAGCGTGGAACTTCAGGGACATGGTGTCGGGTCCCGAAAATATAATTTGAGGATCAATGATGGCGCGTATCTTGGTCACCGGCGGGGCCGGTTTCATCGGCTCGCATGTTGCCGATCGTCTGGTAGCCGCGGGACATGACGTGGCGGTGGTGGACAACCTGAGCACCGGTCGGCGGGAGTTTGTCCCGGCCCAGGCGAATTTTTACCAGTATGACATCAACTCGGTGGAGGCGGCGGAGCTGATCCGCGCCTGGCGCCCGGAAGCCCTGGTGCACCATGCCGCGCAGATGAATGTGCGCTTTTCCGTGGCCGACCCGGTGGCCGACGCCCGGGAGAACATCCTGGGCTCCTTGAACCTCTTGCAGGCCGCGGCGGAGGCCCGGGTGCCAAGGATCATTTTTGCTTCCACCGGCGGGGCCATTTATGGTGATGAGGCTCCCATTCCGGCCCGGGAGACCGACTCCCCCTGGCCGGACAGCCCGTACGGCATCGCCAAGCTGGCCGTGGAGCATTACTTGCGGTACTACCAGCAGGAATATGGTCTCACCACCATCAGCCTGCGTTATGCCAATGTCTACGGCCCCCGGCAGAACGGCCTGGGAGAGGCCGGCGTGGTGGCCATTTTTATCGAGAAATTCCTGGCCGCAGAACAGCCCCTTATCAACGGCGACGGCCTGCAGACCCGGGATTTTGTCTATGTAGCCGATGTGGTGGCGGCCAACCTTTTGGCCCTGGATTATCCCCGCTCCGGCACCTTCAACATCGGCACCGGCCATGAAACCGATATTCTGACTATTTACCTGAAACTCCAGGAACTGGCCCACTCCCCCCTGGGCCCGGTGCACGGCCCGGCCAAGCCTGGAGAACAACGCCGCAGCGTTTTGGACGCCGGCCTGGCCCGGGAAACCTTGGGCTGGGAACCCCTGGTGCCCCTGGAGGAGGGCCTGGCCCGGACCTTCGAGGCCTTTCGTCAGAGGGGATAACAGCGTCTTGGGGCAAATCAAGGCTGGCATGAAGGGCAACTTCTGCCCCCAGGGCAGAATTCCCTTGAATGGGCCTCTAGAGTTGGTCGAAGATTTTTCGGCCTGGGAGAGGTCCCAAAAAGTGGCAAACCGTCAACGCTTTGGTATGGGGGGAGGATCATGAGCAAACAGATTATCGGCAGTATCGTCATTCTGGTCGGTTTGGGGTTGGCAACTTTTTTTGCTTATCAGGCTTTCTTTCCACCGGGGGATCTTCAAACCACTGCTGCAGACCCGGCCGCAGAACAACAGGCCGCAGTCCAGCCCGCGACTGAATCATCTCCAGAACCTGGAAGTCCACCGGCTGAGTCTGCCGGGGCGCCGGAACCGGTGATGCCGCCGGCCCCGGAGGCGGCGCCGGGCAAAGCACCGACTACGGAAGCGGCCTCGGCCACAGAACCGGCCCCCGCGTCGTCGGACCCTGTGGCGCTGGCGGCCAAGGCTCCGATGGCTGGGGCTCCGGCGGCTGGGGCCCAGGTACCCGAAGCGCAGGCGGCCGAGCCGGCAACGCCGCCAACTGACCCGGAAACGGCCGCTTTGGGCCCCTTGGAGCCCCGGGAGGAGCACGGCCTGTTGGCCGGCAGATATCGGGGTTTTACGAGTGCCAAAAAACGCCTGGAAAAAATCAAGGCGCAGGACCTGCCGGCTTTTGTCAGGCCCAAAGGAAGATTTTACGAGGTCTGGGCCGGCCCCTTTGCCACGACCGAGGAAGCCCAGCAAGCCCGGAAATCCTTGAAGGCGGTGAAAATCTCGGCCAAATTGGGGAAGCTGGTTATTCCGGTGCCGAAATGAGGCGTGCACCTGGAAATTTTTCCGGTTTTTGGGCGGTTACCGTCTTTACTGGGCGTGGTAACAAAAGTTAGTTTTCGCAGGCTCAGGCCTGCAGCTACATTTGAATTTTAAAAATATGGCGCCGCGGCGCGGCGGCCTGGACCGTTACCCCCGGATGCGGCGTCCGGTCCGGGGCGGAAAGAACTTTTCGTT
>CAZLRL010000259.1:0-4654 GCA_964561645.1 uncultured Desulfobacterales bacterium | reverse complement strand
AGACCCCATACATTCAGTCATATGAATTGTAGCGCCGGCGCCCTCGCCGGCGTGGAAACCGCCGGGGGCGGCGGTTCTACATTTTTTATGCTTCGTTGTGACCTTTGGATCATCGTGGTTCGCAATTTTGTGGTCTTGCAACCGCTGGTAGTTTAAAGCAAAAATCAAGGGGTGGGTTCACCCCACCCCTGATAAAAACACCCAGTTTATTTTTCTCAATGGCGCCTGGCTAGAAACCTCCGCTGGCGCCCCGAAAACCTGCTCAGGGCCCCTGATTGGCCGAGAGTTTCGCCAAAGGCTGGTCGGAAAGAGGCTCTTTTATCCGGGAAGCCTGGACGACTCGCCCGGGCGTGCCCACCTCCACCAGGTGATACAATTCCCGGGCATCCTGGCGGAACATGCGGATGCAGCCCGCGGAATCATGCTGGCCGGGCAAGACCCCGCCATGGATGTAATAGGGTGACTCCATGAGCAACGAGTGGGGCATCCAGACATCGTAGATGCTGGACCAATGTTCTTTGTCCTTGGCCTTGATCTTGAAGGTCAAAAGAGGGGTTTGTTTCGCTGACTTCCCCCCGGATATGGGGAAGACCCGCTCCAGTTCACCCCGGGCGTATAAAGCCATATATCCCTTGTCAAGGTCTATGAGAATGAATTTCTTATGAGAGGCCAGGGCGTCCTCGAAAGCCGGGAAAATCTCCGGATCCAGGCCCGGGTCCAAAGGAATTTTCAGGGCATCCGCTCCCAGGGAAAAGGGCTCCCCGTATATGCTCTTGATGTAAAACGGGTTGACTCCGTTGAGAAAGGCAATCTTTTTCCGGTAACGGAAGAAAGCGGCGTTCAGGCTGGGAACCCTCCGTATTATGGAAACTACCGAGGCTCCCCTCGGGACCTGGATCTCGACATAGGGGACGCCGTAAAGTATCCCGGAGTCCAGGACCGTGAAGCCGCTCTGGGCCAATTCCCGGCCCAGTCGATCATAATCGGGCTCCTGGGCCCCGGCGTTGCCGGCCATGCCGAGGAATCCGAGACACCAGACGAAAATGGCCAGATACCATAAGGACTTTAGGTTTAGGTTCTGCATTGATTCTCCCTGTCTTTTATCCTTCTCATCCATGAGTGGCCTATCTTAAGAGGAAACCCGGGGCCGCGGCCATCCGTGCCGCTGCTTCCAGGGGTAGCCAACCTGTTTGTCCCTTCCCCTTTTGATAGGCAAGCTGACAATGCACTTCGCCTATTCAACGTCTAGGGGCGTCATTCCTTCCCCATGCCAGCCCTCCTTTCTAAAAAATAGGTACTGCCGATTGCGGACGGCAATGGTGCTTTATACTCATTTCGGTATAAACAAAATTAACTAAAGCAGTTCCCGAGATGGGGGTAGGGGATTTCCGGAGCGCCTGAGGACTGGAAAAGCAGAGGGCGCCCGGCAGGCGCCCCTCGTACGCTTAGATATGACTGGATCAGACAGAAAAAGGAGGGTTTAGTTTGCGAAAATCAGGGCATATGCGGCAGGAAAATTTTCTAAACAGTCACTCTTGAGTCTGGGGCTCTCTCCAAAAAGCGAAAACCCGGGTGGCACAGGTGTCCTCACCTGTGCAGGCACAGGTTGAAAACCTGTACCACCATTTTCGGTGGGGGTGCCCACCCTGATAAATTTTGGACTTTTCCTAACAGAATGGCTGCCCACGAGCCAGGCCCTTGGCCACCTGAGCCCGGCCTGGGACGCGCTTTTTTAATAGTCTTGTGAAATGTGGGTTGGCAGGAAGATCGGGCTGCAGTTGATCGGGCACCTCAGCCCTAAGGCAGTTTTTTCTCCAGGGCCGCCACCCGTTTTTCCAGGGCCTCCAGATCAGCCGCCCGGGCCAGTCCCGCCTCGGCAATCGCTTTCTCCACCAGGGACTTGAGCTTCTCCAGCAAGGCGTCCTGCTCGGATTTGGCCTTTGCCATGATTTCGGCCACCGCCTGGGAGGTTTCATCCTCACTCAACTCTCCCCGCTTGACCATGTCGTTCACCAGGGCTTCCACCTTTTCCCGGGTGAAATCCACCACACCCAGACCGAAATGCTTGGCCTTGCGCCAGAGATCTTCCATGACCGGCTCCTTTTAGATCTTTTCCAAGTATGATAAGCACCCTCACCGGGATGACCAGAGCCTAAGGTTATTTTTCAGGGTCTGCGCCGCAAGCCCTCTTTTAGCGCGGGCCAACCGCTCTAACGGAAAGAAAAATTTATTTCAAAGCCTGGATGGTGCCTTTTCCAGGCCGGATATCGATGATCTTCAAGCCCTGCAGTTCGGTCCTGGCCGTAATGATGCGCGCCGGACCGGTTACCCGCACCGTTTGCCCCAAAAGTTTGTCCACCCCTTGGTTGCGGAATTTTTTATCCAGCTCAACGTCCAGGGCTATGGTCTGACCATTTTTCAATTCCAGCACATAAGGATAGGCATCGTATTCGTAATAGACCAGTTTGCCCACCACCGCCTCGGTCGCGGCCTGAACAGGTGTTATTAATGACAGGAGGACCGTAACGCCGAAAAGGAACAGAATTGCCGTACTGATTTTTTTCATGGAGAGCCTCCTTAAAGTGTCCTTTCGCCGGCTAGATACCCACCAGCCTTCCGGTCCTGTTTCCGTGCAGCTTAATCGGTTCAGACAGCAGAGCTCTTTTTCAGGGGGGCATGATACCACAAAAACCTTCCGGGCTGGGGCAAAACACTTCTTTTTCTGTCATCCCCAACGAAATTGAGGAGCTTAACCTTCGGAGTGGTAAACTTCCCCCACCCCGGGCTCGCCAGACCTGCTAGGGCCGCCAGGCGGGGTTGTGCCGGAAGGGATTATATAAGGGGTCGCCGATCAGCAGCATCTGCCAGGAAAGGTGGGGCACGGTGCGGAAATAGACCTCCAGGAGGCTGAGCTTCCCGGTCATCAGCAGGGGAAAGAACTCATCAGGCAGGGGAAAGGCCTGCAGGTAGGGCTCGGCCACCGGCCCCAGCGTGGCCGCCACCCCTTCTTCCAGCAGGCGCTTGCACCACACCTGGCTGCCCGGTTTCTTCAGCGTGGTGGCCTCGGCGCTGGCCACATGGTAAGCCACCGCGCCGGGCTTCCAGGTGCAGGAGGGCACATATTGGGCCAGGGAATACCAGCCGCAATACAGCGCCGCCTGGGGGCAGGAGCCCCGCAAAAACAGGCCGGGCCTTTTGTCCAGGACCACTTTGAGGGTGGAGCGCTCTTTCATGAGCCGGGCCAGGCGCACCAGGTGGGCGTCAAACCAGGCGTAGCTTCCCGTCCGCTGTTTGCCTTTGAGGCCCCGGGCATCCAGATAGCAGGTGCCCGCGAGCCCCACCTTTTCGGCCTCCAGCGCCTCGTCCACCAGCCGGCGGGCGATCCCGGGGGTGGGCCCGTCCACCCGGCCCACCATAACCATGGCCTGACGAAACTCCTGCAGGGCCGGCTCCCCGTCGAACCGCTGGTTCATGGGATTGGGCAGCCAATGCACCCGGGGGTAATTCTCCACCAGGACCAGGGTCAGCTCGCTGTCCACCGCGGCCTCGGTGCGGCGGCGGCCGTAGAGCTGCTCCAGGTGCTGCCAGAAGGACACTTCTCCCAGCAGCCCCTTTTCCTGTCGCACCCGGGCGCCGGCCTGCCGGGCCTGGGCGGCCAACCCGGCGCCGGGCCGCAGCCGGTCCTGCTCCGGCAGCCCCTCGTCCGGCGGCACCTCGAACTTCCCCCTTTTCTCCTGGTCATTGGGGCCGGATTCAAGGTCGGGGTACGGAGAGGGGCCGCTTAATTCCGCCAGCAGGGCCGCGGCCCGGGCTCGAATCCGGTCGGCATCTTGGCGATCCGAAGGCCATTTGAGCCAGCGGCTGGCCCGGGGAAGGAGTTCGCCCGCCAGCTTGAACACCTCTTCCGGGGTGGGGCCGTGGCCGGAAAGCGGCGATTTTCCGGGGACCCGGGTCAGCAAAGCCTCCAATTCCTTGAGACGCGCCCAGGCCTCCGAAGTCGCTTCCTGGAGCTGCTTTTTTACCTGGGCCTGCAGGTCTTTCTCCGCCTCGCTGAGACCCACACCCTCCACCCGCAAAGGCATGCCGTACACCAGCACCAGGGCGGGATTTCGCTGCCCGCGGCGCGCTGCCGCCACCTGCCGCCGCAGCACCGGAACCAGTTCCTGATCGTACTCCCGGCGGCTCATGGATTCCCCCGGGCTGACCTCCACCCCCACCAGGTTAGCCGCGGGCACGCGGCGCTTTTGGGCGTAGTACTCGGCCACCCCCCGGCTTTCCGGCACCCGGCGATTGTACACCACAATCAGGTCTTCCGGAGTCAGGGCCCCGGCGGCGGCAGCCGGAAAAAGGCCCGGCAGAACCAGGACAAGCACAAGCAGGACCAGAAGGCCAAACCGGGCAGCTCGGATAAAAGTCATAATTGAAATTCTTAAAACATCGGGGAGATTGTTGCAATTATATTTGGGACCAGGAGTTCATTCGAGGGGCGGCAAGCTTTCCCCCAGAGTAAAAACGTAGCCGCAGGCTTTAGGCTTTAGCCTGCGTTCAATTTCAATTGTCATTCTGAGGGAGCCTGCAACCGAAAAGTCTAGCAGGCGGTTGAGCTTCTGGCAAAATGTAGCCGCAGGCTTCAGCCTGCGCTGGCACAGGCTGG
>CAZLRL010000258.1:231-4659 GCA_964561645.1 uncultured Desulfobacterales bacterium | reverse complement strand
GCGGCCGAGGTTCATGTCAAGGATCTGATTCGCCTGACCCACCTGAACCTGGTGGAATTGAAGCTCCGGGATTCCGTCACCCTGCTGGCCTCGGGAGGCATCGCCATGGCCGAGCACGTGGCCAAGGCCATCATCTGCGGCGCGGACGGCGTGGTCGTGGATATACCGCTGCTCATCGCGCTGGAATGCCGGGTTTGCCGCCGGTGCGAGAAGGACGAACCCTGCCCGGTGAAAATGGACCGGATGGAGGTGAAGCGGGGCGCCCAGCGCCTGGTGAATCTTTTAGGGGCCTGGAACAACCAGCTCCTGGAGGTCCTGGGGGCCATGGGTCTCAGGGAAGTGCGGCGCCTTAGGGGTGAGGTGGGCCGGGCCATGTTTGTGGAGGAGCTGCACAAAGAAATCTTCGGTCCCTTATTCGCCCGGCCCATTAATGAGTTCGGGCGGCGGGAAGGGGAATGAAGATTAGTTCAAAGTTCAAGGTTCAAAGTTCAAAGTTATGAAAAGCCAGTCTTTCTTTGATATTTGAGATTGAGTGCAAATTTCAAATCTTCTTAAAATAATTTTGGATCAATGGTCAAGATAAGTCGCTTTGAAGATATCGAAGCCTGGAAGAAAGCCCGGGAGTTAACAAAGAAAATTTACGACGTCACCAATCAAGGAGACTTAGCCAGAGACTTTGCTCTTAAAGACCAGCTCCGGCGGGCTGCCATTTCCATTATGGCCAATATTGCCGAAGGCTTTGAACGAGAAGGGAATAAGGAGTTTAAACAATTTCTCGCTATGGCCAAAGGTTCGGTCGGTGAAGTAAAGGCCCAACTCTACGTGGCTCTGGATGCAAGTTTAATCGATTCTGATAATTTCACCAAAATCATGGCCCTGGCGGATGAAACCGCTCGACTCTTAGCTGGATTCTTAAAATACTTAAAAGCCTCTGACCACAAAGGCAGCAAATTTATGTGATCTATCATCCTAACTTTGAACCTTGAACCTTGAACTTTGAACAAAAGCTATGCCAAACGAACCAGCAATCACCCTGGAAAAACCGAACGAGTGGCGTCCGGCTCCCTGGGAGCCCATACGCACGCCCTGCCGTTTTAAAAATCCTCTGTCCAAGTACCGGGTCTGGCGGGACGAGGGGCGCTGCATCCAATGCGGTCAGTGCCTGGAGAACTGCCCCTACGGCGTGCACACCAAGGCGGGGAAGTTCATCCGGCGGCCCAAAAGCTACCTGTGCATCGGGCCGTCGTGTGAGAAGAACGACTTTTACTGCGTGGCCAAGTGTCCCACCCAGGCCCTGACCGTGGGGATGCACCCGGCCTATACCTCGTTGGGGGACCGCCGCTGGCCCGCGGACCTGCTGCTGGCCACCTGGTGGATGGCCGAATTCGGCACCCTGCCTTACATGGACCTGGAATACCGCACCGGCGCCTCGGGCGGCGGCTTCGACAAACTGCGCTTTCTGTTTCCGCCCCGGGGCCGGGACGCCAAGCTCAGCCACGAGGATATTTCCCTGGAGCTGGAGCTCAACCGCCGGGGCGACGGGCGGCCCTCGGTCACCCTGGCCGTGCCCTGGTACAGCGCCGGCATGTCCTTCGGTTCGGTGAGCATCAACACCATTTTGTCGCGCCTTCGGGCCGCGGTGCGCTACAACACCCTGATGTCCACCGGCGAAGGGGGCTATCCCGAAGACCTCTATCCGTACGACGATTTTGTGGTCACGCAGGTGGCCACCGGGCTGTTCGGGGTGCGGGAGGACACCATCCAGCGGGTGCGCATGGTGGAGTTCAAGTACGCCCAGGGCGCCAAACCGGGGCTGGGCGGCCACCTCCTGGGGGACAAGGTCACCCCCGCGGTGGCCCGCATGCGGGAGTCCCTGCCGGGGAGCGCCCTGTTTTCCCCCTTTCCGTTCCACAGCGTCTATTCGGTGGAGGACCACAAAAAGCACCTGGACTGGATCAAGGAAGTGAACCCCAAGACATTGGTCTCGGTCAAGGTGTCCACTCCCACGGACGTGGATATGGTGGCGGTGGGGAGCTTTTATGCGGGGGCCCACGTGGTGCAGCTGGACGGGAGCTACGGCGGCACCGGCGCGGCGCCCGACATTGCCAAGAAAAACATCGCCATCCCCAAGGTGCACCAGTTTTTGCAGCAGGAGGGCATCCGGGACCAGATCACCATCATTGCCAGCGGCGGCATCCGGACCGCCTACGATGTGGCCAAGGCCATTGCCCTGGGCGCGGACGGGGTGCAGATCGGCACCGCAGAGATGGTGGCCCTGGAATGCCTGCGCTGCCACCAGTGCGAGAGCGGGCGGGGGTGTGTGCGGGGGATCGCCACCACGGACCCGGAATTGGTGGACATGATGAGCGTGGATTGGGGCACCAAGCGCATCGCCAACATGTACCTTGCCTGGACCTGGCAGCTCAAGGAAATCCTGCGGCGCTTCGGTATGCGCAGCATCCGGGAGCTGGTGGGCCGCACCGACACCTTAGTTCATCTGGATTATTATAATTTGCCGGTGGATGATGACGTGAGGCGGGGTAGTTAGTTCAAAGTTCAAAGTTCAAGGTTCAAAGTCGTGTAGGGTGCGTTTTACGCACCGATAATGGCGCGTGAGACGCGCCCTACGGAAAAAATGTGTAGCCGAAGGCTTCACCCTGCGCAAGCTAAAGCTTGCGGCTACATATTAGGACAATTAACCTCGGAATTGGACGCTATACTAATTAAATGGCGAAGACAAGATCTGAGACTATCTTTGAGAATTATTGCCATAGTTCAGGAATCGCATATGAACGTATTCAAGAAGAAAGTAGTAAAACTCCGGATTATTATTTAATAATTGATGATCAAAAGATAATTGTGGAAGTAAAAGAGATTGAATTAAATAAAGAAGAGCAAGAGTCAGAACGCATATTAAACGAGCGCGGTTACGGAAATGTTTTGTCAAATACTCCTGGCAATCGTGTACGAAAGAAAATTAATAATTCTTCTAAACAAATCAAAGCAAGAACTGAAGGTGTTTACCCAAGTATTTTAGTACTTTATGACCATGGCTACTTTATTGGCCATCTTGAACCATATGAAATAAGAGTAGCAATGTACGGTTTAGAGCAATTCCACATATCAGTTCCGGTTGATAAATCTATCAAACCATATATTAAAGACAAGTGTTACGGTCCAAAACGTAAGATGACTGAAGATCACAATACATCTATAAGTGCAATAGGCGTTCTCACCACGCCTAAACAAAATGAAATTAAATTTGAAGTTTATCACAATAAATATGCAACTGTGCCACTTATTACGAAATTGCTAGCCAAATATGGAATTAGCCAGTTTGAATTGGAAGAAGAGGTTGCTGGCAAGACCGCCGATTGGAAGGAAGTTTCCATCAACAACATTTCTAACTGAATTAATAATGTAGGGCAGGCATCGCCTGCCGCTTTCAGGAAATATCTAATTTTAATCGGCGGGCGGTGCCCGCCCTACATAAACTCTGAACAAAAATGGAAATTAACATGCAACATCCGGATATAAATCAACACCCTGGGTTAAAACTCTGGTCCACCAGAGAACAATTCGAACGCCCCTTCCCTGCCGACCGTATCGTCAAAGGTGAAGACGAGGGCGGCTGCGGGGTTACGGGCTTTGCGGCCAGTGTGCCGGTGGCGGGCAAGCATATTTTTCTGCCCTCCATCCAGATGCACAATAGGGGCAACGGCAAGGGCGGCGGCATCGCCGCGGTGGGCCTGGACCCCGACTCTCTCGGGGTGTCCCAGGAGGTGTTGGAGGAAGACTATCTTATCCAGGTGGCCTACCTGGACCCCGAAGTGCGCGCCCAGGTGGAAAGCCAGTTCATCACCAACGTCTTCCGGGTGGAGCACCAGTCCCAGGTCCCCATGGTCAGCGACTGGCGGGACATCCCGGGTCTGATGGTCCAGCCGCCGGACGTGTGGCGCTACTTTGTCCGGGTCAAGCCCGAGGTGCTGCAATATTTCGTGCATCAGCACCGCCTGTACGAAATCCCCATGCGCATGGTGGAAGACGAGTTCGTGGCGCAGAATTGCTATAAGCTGAACCAGGCCCTGTACGCCTCGTTGGGGGAGAAAAAGGCCTTTGTCCTGTCCCAGGGGCGCAACATCATGATCCTCAAGGTGGTGGGCTACGCCGAAGAGGCGGCGCTGTATTACCAGCTCCTGGACTTCAAGGCCCACATCTGGATCGCGCACCAGCGCTACCCCACGAGGGGGCGGGTCTGGCACCCGGGCGGCGCGCACCCCTTCGCGGCGCTGAACGTGGCCCTGGTGCACAACGGCGATTTTGCCAACTATTTCGCGGTGAGCGAGTACCTGAGCCAGCGCCATTTTTACCCCCAGTTCCTCACGGACACCGAAGTGGCGGTGCTCCTGTTCGATCTGTGGCACCGGC
>CAZLRL010000258.1:0-221 GCA_964561645.1 uncultured Desulfobacterales bacterium | reverse complement strand
GCTGTACGGCTATCCCCTGGAGTACGTCATCGAGGCCCTGGCCCCCACCACGGAGCGGGACTTCGATCTGCTGCCGGTGCAAAAACAGCGCATCTACCGGCAGATCCAGTCGGCCAGCATCCACGGCTCGCCGGACGGACCCTGGTTTTTCATCATCGCCAGGAACGACACCGCCAAAAAGCGCCTGGAACTCATCGGCATCACGGACACCAGTATGCTGC
>CAZLRL010000257.1:0-4674 GCA_964561645.1 uncultured Desulfobacterales bacterium | reverse complement strand
GGATGGTGGATCAACTGATCCGGTCTGCCGCCCTCACGGCTGCGGAGCCGGCCCCGGTTCGGCGCGGCCGCCCCGCCAGGAAGGCTCCGGGGTTCGACAGCCTCCATGACCAATGGCTGCACGCCCTGCAAGCGCCGGACGGAATGATGGCGGGCGCCCCCGGCGATCTGGCCCACCTGCATGAGCAAATTCAAAAATGGCGGCGACCCATATCCGTCACGACCGCTACACCATTCCGCCTCTGCTTCCGCCTGGAGGAGCCGGAGGAGACCGGTCCGTCCACGCCTGGTCAAGAACAATGGTTTGTTCGCTACCTGCTCCAGGCCGCGGCTGACCCCAGCCTCCTCATCCCCGTCCGGGAGGCCTGGGATCCTCCCCAGTCCACCGCCGCCCTGCTCAGCCCCGGCGAATTTCACGCCCAGGAATACCTGCTGGTATCCCTGGGCCAAAGCGCCCGCCTCTGCCCCGACCTCGCGGCCGGCCTCCGGGCCGCCCTGCCGGACGGCCACCGGCTGGATACTCCGGGCGCGTTTGACTTTCTCACGGAAAAGGCTTTGCTGCTGGAGCAGGCCGGCTTCGGGGTGATGCTGCCCGCCTGGTGGAGCGGCCGGGGCGCCAAGATGCGCCTGTCAGCCCGGGCTCAGGTTAAGTCCCCCAAGATGGCCGGGGGCTCCGGGATCAACCTGGACCAGATCGTGCGCTTCGACTGGCAGTTGGCCCTGGGCGACGAAGAGCTTTCCCTGGCCGAACTCCAGGAGCTGGTGAACCGGAAATCGCCCCTGGTCAAGGTGCGGGGCCAATGGGTGCAGTTGAATGCCGACGAGATCCAGGCGGCTCTGGACTTCTGGCGAAAAAAGGCAGAATCAGGTATCACTGCCCGGGAGGCCTTGCAGATGGCCCTGGGCGGCGTGGAAACTCCGGCCATTCTTCCCTTCGCCGGTCTCGCGGCCGAGGGCTGGATCGGTGATTTGCTGGCCAAACTGCAAGACCGGGCCGCGTTTGCCGAATTGCCGGTCCCCGAGGGCTTTCACGGGATTTTGCGTCCCTATCAGGTGCGGGGTTATTCCTGGTTGAATTTTTTGAAACAGTGGGGCCTGGGGGCCTGCTTGGCAGACGACATGGGTCTGGGCAAGACGGTGCAGACCCTGGCCCTGATCGCCCGGGAGCGGCAAGACAACCACCAGGAGCCGGCCCTGCTGGTCTGCCCCACCTCCGTGGTGGGCAACTGGCAGAAGGAAGCGGCCCGGTTCACTCCCCACCTGCCGGTGATGGTGCATCACGGGTCCGCCAGAACCAGGGGCAAGGCCTTAGCTAAAAAGGTAAAGAAATATGCCATGGTCATCTCCAGTTATGCGCTGCTGCACCGGGATTTCGAGGCGCTCAAGGAAATTCCCTGGTCCGGGGTGATCCTGGATGAGGCCCAAAACATCAAGAATCCCGAGACCAAACAGGCCAGGGCGGCCCGGGCCTTGCCCGCGGGCTACCGTCTGGTTCTCACCGGCACGCCGGTGGAAAACAACGTGGGCGACCTGTGGTCCATTATGGAGTTTCTCAATCCCGGGTTCCTGGGCACCCAGACCGCGTTCAAGCGTTCGTTTTTCATCCCCATCCAGGCCAACCGGGACCCCGAGGCGACCCAGCGCCTGCAACGCCTGACCGGACCGTTTATTCCGCGCCGGCTCAAGACTGACCCCAAGGTCATCACGGATCTGCCGGAAAAGAACGAAATGAAGGTTTTTTGCAATCTCACCAAAGAGCAGGCCTCGCTGTATGCCGCGGTGGTGGAAGAGGCGGCCCGGGCCCTGGACGGAGCCGACGGCATCCAGCGCAAAGGGGTGATCCTGGGCGTCCTCTCCAAGCTCAAGCAGGTCTGCAACCACCCCGCCCAGTTCCTGGGCGATAATTCCCCCGTCCCGGGCCGCTCCGGGAAACTGGCCCGCCTGACGGAGATGGTGGAGGAATTGCTCCAGGTGAAAGACCGGGCTTTGATCTTTACCCAGTTTGCCGAGATGGGCCAAATCCTCCAGCGCCACCTCCAGGAAACCTTCGGCCGGGAGGTGCTCTTCCTGCATGGCGGAACCCCAAAAAAACAGAGAGATACTATGGTGGAACGCTTCCAGGCCGACGGGAGCAGCCCGCCCCTGTTCATCCTGTCCCTGAAGGCCGGGGGCACCGGCTTGAATCTCACCGGGGCCAACCATGTTTTTCATTTTGACCGCTGGTGGAATCCCGCGGTGGAAAACCAGGCCACGGACCGGGCCTTCCGCATCGGCCAGACCAAAAATGTCCAGGTGCACAAATTCCTGTGCGTGGGCACCCTGGAGGAAAAGATTGACGACATGATCGAGCGCAAAAAAGCAGTGGCCGAGCAGGTGGTGGGCGCCGGAGAAGGATGGCTCACCGAACTTTCCACCGCGGAGTTGAAAGACCTGATGGCCCTGCGCCGGGAAGCCCTGGGAGATTGAGATGGGTTGGTGGCGCTATTATACCCCGAAGCCGGCCCGGGAAGTGAAAGGGGGCATCAAGGCCCAATCACGGCGCGGCGCCTTTGCCACCAGTTGGTGGGGACAGCGCTGGATCAGAGTGCTGGAAAACTTTGATATCGGCGAGCGCCTGAACCGGGGCCGCACCTATGCCCGCAAGGGCCAGGTCATGGACATCGAGATTGAGAAAGGCGCGGTGCGGGCCGCGGTGCAGGGTTCCCGTTCATATCCCTACGAGGTGGAGGTGCGGTTCCGGCCCTTGTCCCGGGTTCAGTGGCTGCATATAGCCGCAGCCTTGGCGGACCGGTTTATTTCCCTGGCCCGGCTGCTGGCCGGAGAGATGCCGGAAGATATTGAGAATGTTTTTGAAAGCGCCAAATTGTCCCTGTTCCCTCACCGGTTGCGGGACCTGGAGACCGATTGCACCTGCCCCGATTGGTCCAACCCCTGCAAGCACACGGCCGCGGTTTTTTACCTCCTGGCGGAGGAGTTCGACCGGGACCCTTTTCTCCTCTTTAAGCTGCGGGGGCTGGCCCGGGAAGAGCTCTTTGAACTGCTGGGCTACCGTCCTCCCGCCGCCCCGGCGGTTCCCGGGCCGGACCGTCTTGAAGGTGCGGAACCGGTCCCGGAAGACCTTTTGGAGCCTGCAACTTTTTGGGGCGGGAAGGATTTTCCCGGCGACCTGTTCGGCGAGGTCCGCTTCCCGGAGGTTGTTGCGGCTTTGCCCAAAAGACTGGGCGGTTTCCCTTTTTGGCGGGGCAAGGCCCCGTTTTTGGAAGCCCTGGAACCGTTCTACCTGAAGGCCGCATCTCTGGGTCTCGACACCTTTTTAGGCCTCACCCAGGCCCCGGCCGAGGAGGCTGCTGCTCCGGTTAAACCTGTAACGCAGCCCTCCCGGAGCGGGAAAATTCTCCAAGGAAAATCTTCGCCGGCCAGGCGGCAAACGAAAAAACCCGTTTCCAAGAAAAAATCCCGGAGAAAACCAGGAAGTAAGTGATCTCGGAGTTGCAGAAGATCAGGCAAGCCCTGGCCTACCTGAGGAAGAACTTTCTTCGGTGATTATTTTTAAAAAGTTTGCGGGGGTAACTATCTTCACCTCTTCATAAGACTCAAGCTTAATGAGGTCCTGGTCACCCGAGATGATAAAATCGGCCCGGCCCTCCAGGGCACAGGAGAGGACCATGTCGTCGGCGGGGTCTAAAGAAGCCCCTTGAGCAATTTCTGACCCTGAGGTTATGGTAGCGATGTTAAGAAGGTCATGGATGGCTTCAGCCACTTCTTCATCGGTAATTCCCTGTTTTTGCATAGATTTTTTTAACTTGGGACAGGCAAACACCGACCCTAATTCTTTGATAATCCCGGGGGAAATAACCAGCCGCAGTTTTGCTTCAAGAATTAACTCCAAAATTATGGCCGGGGGACTGTCTGGAATTAGGAGGGCGCTGACGAAGACATTGGTGTCAAGAACAACCCGAACCATGCTTTAGCTCTTCACTTGGGATCTTTAGCCGCTTGGATTGCTTCGGTGATGGCCGCTTGGATCTCTTGAGCCTCTGCTCCGGTCATCTTGTTCCACATGTTTCTGACGGCTCGGAGAGCTGCATTTTGATTCTCCTGCAATTTCTGGAACCGCTCCAGGTCCACCAAGGCGGCCAAGGGCTTACCAGCCCTCTCGATGATATAGGAGTCTCCTCGCAAAGAAACTTCATTGAGGAGCTGGCCAAGGTTCTGCCGAGCTTTCATGGCGGAGATTTTTTTGAGCACGTTCGTTCCCTCCCTTAACTAACCATTACGTTCATATAGGTTAATATAGTTAATCTGGTAAGATAGTATCAAGTTTTACCTCCCAGGGGAAGTGGCTGAAGATAGCTGTGTCATTTCGAGGCATCACCGGGCCAGGGAAGCCCAGCTGGACTCGCCAAATCATGGCCCGTCTGGGTCTGGCCCTTAACAAGGTCAAGACCAGCATCCGGAGGGCCAGAGAGGAGCGGTTTGACTTTCTGGGCCATTTCTTTGGGCTCCCCAGGGAGGCTCTTGCAAAAGTCATTTTTGTCATCCTGAGCGAAGCGAAGGATCTAGATTCTTCGGTCGCCTACGGCTCCCTCAGAATGACAGATATGTGATATTTGCAAGAGGCCCCAGGATAACGAAATTTCCAGGCATATTCAGTTAAGGGCGCAGCCTCGCGGAG
>CAZLRL010000256.1:0-4680 GCA_964561645.1 uncultured Desulfobacterales bacterium | reverse complement strand
GCCTCCGCTAAATGCCTTAAATCAACGGGGACCACGGGGGCCTGAGGTGCCGGCTGAGGCACTATTTTCCCCCCTGAAAAAGGTCTTACAGAGCCAGGACCATGAGTCGGGGCCTCCTTGGCAATTCTGGCCGCTTCTACTTGGGCTTCTGCACGAATATTTGCCACCCGTTCTTGGGACCTCGCGAGTTCCGCATCTGACATGTCCATTCCTCCTTCCGAAGGCCCTACTCGACCTTCAGGCCCTTAAATCCGTAGAACATGAAAGGGGCTATCACCCATTCTTCCTCGTCAAACTCCTTGGTGTCGTCGTCTCTCCAAAGTTGACTATTCTTTTTGTTGGGCACCTTCTTCAAGATGGTGACAAAATCCCCCACCTGATAATCCGCAAAATCCGTGGGGTTTACGGTGACTTGCTCTTTGCGCCATTGCACCTTGTAGGTGGGGTAATGCTGATCAGGATCATTAATAACTTCCTTTACCACCGCCCCGGTGTAATAAACCGTGTCCATCCACTCCCCGGAAAACATATAGGGAGTGCTTTCCTGATCCCCCCAGGGGAGAGTAACCCAGGGACGGCTAACAAGAGCAAAAAACTCCCCAGGGATGGGATATTTCTTTGTCTCCGCCACGATGACCCGACACCACCAATGTAAGCCTTCCTCTTTCGGTTCCCCCGGCAGACCATCGGCCAGGGTTTCCACCCCCTCTTCGTCAATATAAAGAAGGTTGAGAAGTCGCTTTTCCTTTTCATACCCCTCAAAGAAGTCATGAGGAAAGGGCGGAACGGCGTCATCTTTTTTGGCCTGGTGAGCCTCAACCTGTTCTTCCCTCGACGAATACTGCCCCAATACCACCAGCATCTCCGTACAGGCCAAGGGAAATCCCGTCAGGAAGTCAATAAGACCTGCCGCCTGGGATTCCTGGGATTCATCCTTGAATACCTTATAGATGAATTCATGGTTAAGTTGAGGAAACTCATAGCGGGCACCAAAAAGCTTTCTCTGTCCGTCAATGTTAATGGGGTATATCTTGAAATATTCAAAGGTCTTATCCAGAGAATTGCCCGCCCGTTCATAAATATTACTCAATTCTTGACGCTCGTCTCCGAGCAACCACCAGGTGGTCTCCAGAGTGTCCTCGTCTTCAATCTTGCGAGGATGCTTCAATTTGTCGTGTTCAGTCTTGTGATCACGCTCAATTTTAATTTTAATTTTAAGCCCCTCCTCGTCCTCGTCGTCGGGTGGGTCCGGCGGATCATCCCGCATCTTTATTGGAGGATCAAAAAGGTCCAGGTCTAAATCGTCGGTTTTCGTGAAGTCGAAGTCGAGTTCAAACATGGCGTCTCTTTACTCTCACTCAGGGGCCTACCCTGAGTCAGGCACTTGTTTCTGGTCAAATTGCACCGCCCCTGGAGATAGAAAACACACTCTTTGGGGTCCAGGTTGAAATAATAAAGGTTCCAGGGAGTGTGGTTCCCACACATAAGTAACCTTTTTTGCTAAATCCTTAGAAATCAAGCAGTTATCCCTAAGTAACCTTTTTTGCTCATGCCTTCCTGATTTTTTGTAAAAATTCGCGTTGCGTTTCAGATCTGATCTGAAAAACTCTGGTGTTTGCTCGTGCATTACTAACCGCTATATCGGCCGCGGCCCTGGCCGCGCTGAGGGCTACATCGGTCCTGTGCTTCTGTTTGGTCAAACTATCCTTTTTGAATTGCTCTATTTTTTTCAGGGCGATAACCGCGTCATCGGCCAGGGTCTGTTGCCATTGTTGATAAGCCTGCAAACGTTCAGCCATGGCCATTCTAAGTCTTTCCAGGTCGATGCTGTCCTTCTGGGCCTCCTCATATAGGGCCACTTGCGCGTTTATCAGCTTCTCATAGGCCAGCTTGAGTTCTTCGGTGCTCAGCTTGGCAGAGGCAATCGCCAGCAAATCTTTCAGGCGCTGGGTGATGAAGCCGAACGACGCCTCCAGTTCGGCGGTCTCCACGGCCAGCTTGATTTTCGCCAGCCCCCGCACCACAATATCGGCCAGGATTTGGGCCACGTCCGCCATGAGGCCGGCCTTGTCGGCCTCGGCCTCGGCCACCTCCAGTTCGGCCCGAATTACCCTGATCTCGGCCTCTTCCGCCGCAATATCCGCCAGCAGAGCCCGGACGTTGGCCCGGGCAACCTCTACTTTGGCCCGGGCTAACTCGATCTCCTGGTTGCGTCGTTCCACCAGTTCCAGCAGGATCCGGGACTGAACCTCTTCCAGATGGGCCTCTTCCTTCTTTATGTCCATCAAGGCCCGCTGCTTTTGCAGTTCGATACTCTCCCGGTCAATTTCGGCCGCATATTCTTTGGCCGCCATGATAACGTCCTGCACCTGGACGTCATACTTTTTGGCTTCCAAAAGGAGGACTTCCCCGGCGATTCTGAGGGCCAGGGCTTGCCTCTCGGCATGGATGCGTTTCCGGGCCAGTTCCTGGTCCTGCTCCAGGGCCAACATATCCAGGTCCAAGAGACGGTCCCGGAGACTATCCTGAAAATAAGCCGCTTCATCCGCCGCGACCATGCCCTGCCGGATGCTGTCCTGCCCCAGAAGGTTGAGGGTCGCCTCTTGGTCCGCCAGTTCGTTGACCGCCAGCTCAATGGGATCAAGCGGCCTCCAGGTGGCCAGCCCCCGCTTAACGGCTCTTTCCTGTAAGGTTTTCCGGTCCATGCTTAGCCTATTTTTTTACGATAGTGTGGTCAGTTTCGTCTTTGGCCGTAATAAGGTCTTTCCTGAATCTCTGTGCCTTGACAGCATTACTCCGGGCACTACCCGCCGATTCTATCTGTTGCGTCTTTTGCTCAGCTTCAATGATGGCCAGCAAGAGGGCTAAATGCAGAGAGCTGATGCTGTTCTCGAGGTCAAACTCCTGGAAGAATTTCCACCGGGCGATCTTGTAGCGTTCGTCTTCCCGCTTGAGGGCCTCTTCCCGGGGGAGCAAACCTTCCTTGATGGCGGTCTCGTAATTGACCAGCGCGGTGCGGGATTGCTCCCGGGCCACTTGAGTCATTTGGTCCCACCGGACCACTTCCCGCCGGGCCTCTTCCAGGGCCAGGTCAGCCTGCCGCACCTGGTGGTTGGCATCTTCCTCAGCTTCTTTTAACTCAATCCGGCGGTAGCCCAACTCCTCGATTTCTTTCTTGTATTGAGCCTCTTCCTTGATGGCCTCAGCCTGGTCCATCCGGGCTTCGGCCTTTTGGAGCATATAGGGGATCATGGTCTTTTTGATTTCGGCCACTTCCCGTTCCGCCACCACCACCAGTTGCAGGGCCGCCGCCCGGCGCTGTTCGGCCAGAAGCACCAGTTGCTCCGCGGCGACAACCTCATAGAGCACGTTGATAACCTTCATCTTCTCTTCCGCGGTTTTCACCTTCTCCCGGGCCAGCTGCACTTCCACGTCCAGGGCCAGCCCTTCCGCTTCAATGGCTCGAAGTTTCCAGTAATTGACTTCGTGCTCTATGTCGGCCTTCTCCTCGATAATGGCTGCCTGCCGTTTGTCCACCTCGGATTTCAGGTTTTCGATGTAAGCCTTTTTCTCGTCCAGGGTTAACTCTGCCTCTGCCTTTTCCAGCAGGAGGGCGTTATCCACTTCGGCCTTGTAAGCCTCCACGTCCAGCTTCGCCAGGCCAAAAAGGATTTTCTGGCCTGTCTCCTCCTCTTTGAGGACTCGGTCCACCTGTTCGCCATAGATTTTGGCGTTGGCCTCGTTCAGTTGGGTCTTAGCCGCTAGCGAAACCTCCTGGATGGCCTGTAAGGTGGCTCCCGGAGCACAAGAGAACCCCCGCCCCGCCGCCTCTGCTAAGGCCTCTCTCCGGGTGTCCCCGAACTTCTTGGCGGTGGCGTCCACCGCCTGGCCCCACTTGGCCGCCTCAAGGTCTTCCGGCCTGAATTCGGACATGGTTATCTCCGCATCATCACCAGGGGGATGATCTCGATATGGCTCAACTCATCAAAATCGTGCAGGTCCAGGACCATCACCCGGTCCAGCACTTCCCGGCTGCAGTCGAACCGTTCCCGCCGGCTCAACTGGTAGAAACCTTCCTGTTGATTTTGCTCTCCCTTCACCCGCAATTCCGGGCTGCCGGCCACTCCAGGATAAACCCCCCGTAGTTGCTTGAAATTGTCGGCCCCGAAATTGGTGGGGCCGATCCGCAAGCCGGTAAAGAACTTCTCCCCGTTGTCGTCTGCCCCCTCCAGGAGGTACACCCCGTCCTCCCCGGCCGCGAAGGCCTGGTGGCGGTGCTCACAGTAGGAGTTGAAGGGAAAGCCGGAATACATGGACGGGGAGAAGGCGAAGCCGCTCAGGGCCCAGGTTTCCACCAATTCTTCTTCGTCTAAAACCGTGCCCCCGATGCTCACGCCGCCGGCCAACTCCAGGGCCAAGGCAGGGGGAACGAAGGTGGAAAAGATCAGGGCGCCGCCAACCCGGAGGCCGCCGAACCGGGGAGTGTGCTCGTAAGCTTTCGGTTCATCCAGGACATATTCCGGGCTTCCCCCCACGGCCACCCCGCCCCGCAGGGTGAGGGTGAGGATCTCCGCTTCGCTGTCAGTCGGGGCCGTGGTTTCGACGGGCGCCAGGCGGATTTCCCCCACCGCCACCCCGCCGGTCAGGATAAGGGAGGTAGTGATGGCGTCCGGGTCGATG
>CAZLRL010000255.1:0-4681 GCA_964561645.1 uncultured Desulfobacterales bacterium | reverse complement strand
CCTGGGCGGCGCCCGCTTTGCCTGTTGGGAGCCTCTGGCCGCCTTGGCCCGGGAGCCGGGCGCCCGCCTCATGCTCGCGGTGGCGGCCATCTACTCTTTGACCTCAGCGCTGGGAAAACTGGCCATCCTCCACTCGGCCCCGGCGTTTTTCGGGGTGTTCTACCCCGCGCTGGTGGGGGGCTCCATGCTGGCGATCTATCCCGTCAGTGGGGTTAAGGAGGGCGGGATTTTGGCCTCCCGCCTGCTGCTCGGTCTTCTGGTGGGGGTGGCCGTGACCGGAGAAGTCATGTGTCATGTCTTTGGCATGAGCCTGGCCCCGGCCGCCTACCTCATCGGGGTGAAGCGCCTGAGTATCTTGTTCAGCGTTATTTTTGGCGGCCTCCTGCTCCAGGAACGCCCTCTGCTCCCGCGCCTGGCCGCGGCAGTGCTCATGGTCACCGGGGTGGCCCTGATTGCCTTTCGGGGGTCATAAGAGGTAATATGGAGAAAAGCGTCGCTCGCGTTTCAATTTGATTGAGGGGTCCGAGAGGAATTAAATTTAGATCAAGTGTCCCGTTTTGTAAATCCTGGGAACATTTATTTAGCGGCAATGTTCACAAGGAGGTTTTAAAAAGTCCACCTTTTCTAAAGGGGGATTTAGTGTGATTATAAGGGCTTAGGACAATTCCCCTAACCCCCGTTAATAAAGGGGGGAATTTGAGCTCCTTTGATGAAACGCTGCCGCCCACGGTGCCACTGGATCGAGCAACGCCGCAGGCCGCCATGACTTCCAAAAAGAACGAAAAAACCAACAAAATCCACACCCTGGCCGAGATCTCCACCCTCATCAACTCGTCTTTGGACATCGGGGAAGTCCTCAATAATTCCCTGGCCGCGGTGGAGCAGTTCATCGCGGTGGAGTCCAGCTCCATTTTCGAGCTGGATACCGCCTGCGGGGAGTTGTATTTTCGCTGCGCCCGGGGAACGGGGGCCGAAAAAATTCAGGCCCTGCGGCTCAAACTGGGGGAGGGCATTGCGGGTTATGTCGCCCAGACCGAGAGGCCGGTCATTTCTCCTGATGTGCATCAGGACCCCAGGTTTCAGGGCTTATTTGACCACATTACCGGCTTCACCACCCGGTCCATCCTCTGCGTCCCCCTGAAAGCAAAAAATCGCCTCATCGGGGTCTTGGAGCTCCTCAATAAACAGGACGGCACCGAGTTCGACGAAGAAGACCTGTACATCGTGGACATTCTGGCCAACCAGATCGGCATTGCCCTGGACAACGCCAGGCTGTATCAGAAATTGCAGGAAAAGCTGCTGGTGACCGTGGAAGAGCTGAAATTCACCCAGAGCAAGCTTTTCCAGAGCGAGCGCCTGGCGGCCTTGGGCCATCTGGCCCAGGGGGTGGCCCACGAAGTCCGTAATCCGGTGGTCATCATCGCCGGGATGGCTCATAGATTACAAAAGCACCTGCCGGCCGAGGATCCAGGCCAGAAACTCGTGCAGGAAATCACCGCGGCCGCGTCCCGGCTGGAGCGTATGGTCAAGGAAGTGGAAGCCTTTACCCGCCTGCCCGCCCCATGTCTGGTCTCCACTGATATCAATGGGGTGATTCAATCGGTGTTGGCGTCTTTCTCAGCCCCTTTTTATTCCCAGGGCATCGCGGTGGACGTCCGCATTCCGCCGGACCTGCCCCCTGTTCCCCTGGACGCCACTCTCTTGGGTCAGGTTTTCCACCATCTTTTGGAAAATGCCCTGGAAGCCATGCCCACCGGCGGTGACCTGTCTCTGTTGGCAGCCCCGGAAGCCGGTTCGCTCAGAATAACCCTCCGGGACACCGGGATAGGCATCCCCGCCGAAATCCTGCCCCTGGTTTTTGACCCGTTTTTTTCCACCAAACCCCAGGGCACCGGCATGGGATTAACCATCGCCCACCGCATCGTCTCGGAGCACCGGGGCGAGGTGCGCCTCGAGTCCACCCCCGGCCTCGGCACTACCGTAGATGTGTGGCTGCCCCGGTGGCCGGGCGCTTAGCCGCGCCCTCGCCGGCAAGACATCGAGGGGGATATTCTGGATGAATTCAGCAGCAGTCTCGAAGTGGCTGACAAAAAAGGACGAGCGCTTTTGGAGGAGTGAAACGGGGCGAAAAAACCTGCTCAGTTCTCCTGCACCACGGAGGTCAACAGAGCCTTGATCTGTTGGAATTCGCCATTGCGGATCTTGCCCGCGGCCGAATATCTGATGAGGCCGTTTTGGTCGATAATGACAAAATTGCTGTCGTTCTTGCGCAGCTGATAGTCCCGGAGCATCTGCCGGTTCCAGTCCCCGTAAATCGTCAAACCCAGACTCCGGGAATGCTCCGCGAGCTTCTTTTTCCAGATGGATTTGCCCGGGAAAGAGGCCTTGGAACAGTCAATCACCACCAGGCGGAAAATCTCCTGTTTGACGCTGGCCGGTTGCTTCCGGTACAAGCGGATCAATTCACCCTTCAACTCGTCATTTTTATCCACCGCATTTCTGTCTTCATAAAACAGGACCACGACTTTGCCTAAGACCATATTCAAGGTTAGCTGCTGGTCCTCGCCTGATTTAAGCGCGAAGGGCGGAGCCGGTTGGCCTGAAGGCAGGTAAACCGCGGCGGCTGCCGGAGACGCCAGGCTCAGCCCCAGAATCAAGACCATGACGAGAACTACCTTCTTTAACATATATCCTTCCCTTCTCCTGCAGTTCAGCCTTATCAAATAAGTTAATCTCAGAATCTGTACTTGTAAACCTCTAACCAAATTATATTCCAGAATAAAGGCCACCAATCTTGGGAAAGCGGCTGCTGGGAAGGGGATGCATTAAGATTACTTAAAATATTTCTGGGTAATTGAATTTCCTGAGGACCCTTTGCCCTCTTGCCAGGCGGACTGAACACCCTTAACTTTATCGGACGCGATTTCAAATCCACCCGTCGATCCTTTTCTCAACAGGGAGTGCCATGAGTGACCAAAATTATCAGGCCCTGGTGGTCAGCGAAACCGAAGATAAGAAGTATATCCGGGAGATCAAGGAAAGAACCCTGGCGGACCTGCCCGAGGGCGAGGTCTTGGTCCGGGTCAGGTATTCCTCCCTCAATTACAAAGATGTGTTGTCGGCCATCGGCAACAAAGGGGTGACGAAAAACTACCCCCACACACCCGGCATTGATGCCGCCGGGGTGGTGGCGGAAAGCCGGAGCCCCGATTTTCAGCCGGGCCAGGAGGTGATCGTCACCAGCTACGATTTGGGGATGAACAGGCCGGGGGGCTTTGGCCAATTCATTCGGGTCCCCGCGGCCTGGGTGGTCAAACGGCCCGAAGGCCTGTCCCTGCGGGAAAGCATGATCTACGGCACAGCCGGTTTCACCGCCGCGTTATCCGTGCATCGCTTGATAGAGGGGGGCGTCAAGGCCGATCAGGGCAAGGTTCTGGTGTCAGGGGCCACCGGGGGCGTGGGCAGCGTGGCGGTGTCGATCCTGGCCCAGGAAGGCTACCAGGTCGCCGCGGTGAGCGGCCGCGCCGAAACCCGGGGATATCTGCAGGAAATCGGCGCCCAGGAGGTGGTCAGCACCGAGGACACCACCGACACCAGCGACCGGCCTCTCCTGAAAGACCGGTGGGCCGGCTCCATCGACACCGTGGGCGGGCCGCTTCTGGCCACCACCATCAGGTCCGTACAATACGGCGGGGTGGTGACCTGCTGCGGCAATGTGGCCTCGCCTGACCTGCCTCTGACGGTGTATCCTTTTATTCTCCGGGGGGTTACCCTCATCGGCATAGATTCCCAGAACTGTCCCATGCCCACCCGGGTTCGGGTCTGGGAAAAGCTGGCCCAATCCTGGAAAGTGCCACATCTGGAGCGGATTACCACCGAAACCGACCTGGAAGGGCTCAATGAGCAGATTGATCTGATGCTGAACCGGCAACATCGGGGCCGAACCATAGTCAGGCTGCCCGAATAAGGCCGTTTAAAAGCGGGCCGGGAGACCGCTGACCCCTCGCGGTTCTCCTTACGAATCCACCAGCTGGTTCCCAGGGTAAATTTGGGAATCAGCTTGAAAATTTTCTTGCAACTCAGGTCCTTTTTCAGCCCCTCGTTTTTTCACCAGCCATTCAAGGTCTTCCGGGTTCAGATTTTCAGGGGAGTCGGCCAGGCGCTCCTTGATGCCCTGGTGTTTGCGGAGCATTTTTCCTCCTGATCAACTGGCCCGGAGTTGTTTCTCGAACCGCTCCAGGGGTTGATTAAGGGCTCCTTCCCGATTGGCTTCCTGGAGGCGGGCCAGGCATTCTGCCAGCTGGGCCCGGCGTCCCATGGAGGCATAGACATCGAAGGCCCGGGCGTAATAGCGGAAAGCCTGGTACCAATCCCCCCGCAAGCGGTAGGCCTCCCCCAGATGGTACAGGTCCGCGGCCATGGCGGCCCGATCCTGCAACTCCCGGTCCCCGCTCAGGGCCTGGCTGAGGTAGTCGGCCGCGGCCGCGGTATCGCCTCGGGCCAGGGCCAGGCGGCCTTGCTGATAGGCCACCGCGGCTTTGACGTCCGGCGTGCGGGCCAGGCGCCGGGCCTGCTTGAGGTAGGATTCGGCCGTGCCGTAGTCTTGTTGATCCAGAGCCAAAGCGGACCAGCGCATATAGGCCCGGGCCAGGGCCGATTTGTCCCTGGACCAGCGGGCCGC
>CAZLRL010000254.1:0-4683 GCA_964561645.1 uncultured Desulfobacterales bacterium | reverse complement strand
GTTTATCCGGGTCAAAAGTCCTGGAAGTCCTTTTCCTTCAGGGGGATGACGTATTCCTGGCTGTCCCCCGAGGGAGCGGGCAGCAATTTTTTCTCCTGCTGTGATCGACTGGCGGCCCGGGGCAGGGACAGTCGGGTGGCCTGAAAGCCGGAGCCCGTCCCCCGAGCGGCCCGGCCGTTGTGCCTGCCGCCCACCATCCCCACCAACTCCCGCACGACATTTTTCATCTGTTCGGATTGGGAGCTCATTTCTTCGGAGGCGCTGGCACTCTCCTCAGCGTTGGCCGCCACCTGCTGGGTCACCTGGTTCATTTCAGTAACTGCCTTGTTAATCCGGCCCGACCCCCTACAGGCCCCAGCAACAGGTATTTACCGGCCCTGATTCAACAGGACCAGGTCCCCGTTTCTCCAACCCCGCTAAGACCCTCACTTGAGGTGAAAGTATAGACTTGCCAGGGAAAGACCCAGACTTTAAGGGGCGAGTCTTTCCCCTCCAGGTGGAAAATTTTGCCGACCTTCGCCGACTTTATCTTCCGTTAATTGGGCGTAATTTCATAAACCCCGGTTTCCTGGGTCTGCTCGAAGGAGTCTTTAACCCCCAGGGTCCGGTGGCGATAAAAACTCTTGAGGCGCTTGCGAATGGCCAGCCCTTCTTCCCCCATCTTGGCCAGAATGTGTTCGGTCAACGGCGCCAGGTCCTCATGCGCCAGAACAGTGGTGCGTTTGTTGCGTTTCATGTGCCCTCCACAACAGATATTTTGCTTCAGGAACATTCAAATTTAATGCCACTTTGCTAAAAGAAGTTTTATTTCTTTGGCAAGATTTTGGGCAGGTCCGCCCCGGGCCAGGACAGCCTTGGAGCAGAACGGGGGATTTGTGTAAGACGGGGGGCAAAAACGGCGGGGTAACAGCTTCCCAAAAACTCAGGCGAGGCCGGCGATGCGGCAGAAATTGCCCATAAAGCCGCGGAAGGTCTTCCCGATAACGGCTTCGTGCTCCCGGGCCTGGGCCAGGATGGCTTCGGGGTCCGCAGCGCTGCCGGACAGGGCCCAATCCCGGTCGTGGGTCAGCCAGGTGGCGGTATCTTGGGGCGCGGCATGGTTGTCGAACTGAAGCCCCACTACCCGGGGATTATCAATGATTCCCAGGGCTTCCACCCGGATGGCTTCGGAGGTGGCCAAAATGGCCAGCCCGTGGGGGACCGGCATGATCACTCCCTGGCCATGCCATTTGAACAGCGGCAAATCGGCCGGCCAGCCCTGGAAGGCCGGGTGCTCCTGTCCCCGGGGAGTGAGATGGCCGGTGATAAAGCCCACGGATTTTTGGGACATGGGACCCACCCGGCACCCCAGCACGTCGGCCAGGAGCTGGTGCCCCAGGCAAAACCCCAGATAAGCCCGCCCGGAGTCAATGGCCTCCCTGATCATCCCTTTTAAGGGCTTGAGGTAGGGAAATTCCTCCTCTTCATCCACGTTGGGCGGGCCTCCCAGGACGAGGAGCGCGGCAAAGGGGTCCAGGCGCGGCAAAGGTTGTTCCCACACCCTGGCCACTTCATAACCAACCCGGGCCTCGGCCAGGGCCGCCAGCAGGTGGCCCCCCGGTCCCTCCCAGTCCACGTGCTGGACAATGAGGATTTTTTTGTCGGTCACTGACGCGCCCCGCCGAAACGTGATAAAGTAGGGACCGCAACCAAGCCGTCAGGCCACGGGAGAATTTTCAAAACTTAAACCTCGATATGGAACTACTGGACTGTAACGGTCTCAAGTTGTACCGCTTCCCGGGGTTGGCACATTTCCCCGAAGTAATCCATGGGGTGTTTACCCGGCAAGGCGGCGTGAGCCAGGGCCCCTACCACAGCCTCAATGTCAGTCTGGCCGTGGGCGATTTGCCCTTCCGGGTGGAGGAAAATCTCCGGCGCTTACAAAAAATTCTGGAGCTCGACCGGCTGGTCAGCGCCACCCAGGTCCACGGCAAAAACGAGGCCGTCATCAAAGCAGGCTATGACGCGCCGCCGGGAGAGATCCCCGAAGTGGACATCCTCATCACGGCCCAACCCAGTCTAGGCCTGGTCATCAAGCAAGCGGACTGCCAGGCCGTCATGTTCTACGATCCCGAGCACCGGGTGGTGGCCCAGGCCCACTGCGGCTGGCGGGGCCAGATCGGCGGCGTGCTCGCCGCCACCGTGAGCCGCCTTAGGTCTCACTTTCATTCCCGTCCCCAGGCCCTCCGGGCCGCCATCGGTCCGGGCTTGGGGCCCTGCTGCGCTGAATTCCGCCACTACCGGCGGGAATTCCCCCCGGAATTATGGCACTATCAGGTGCGCCCGGATTACTTCGACCTCTGGCAGCTCAGCTTCGACCAGCTCACCGCCGCCGGGCTCAGGCCCGAACACATTGAAGTTGCGGGTCTGTGCACCCGCTGCCGGCCCTCGGAGTTTTTTTCCTACCGCCGGGATCAACTCACCGGTCGCCAGGCTGCAGTAATTGCTCTCAGACCCTGAGAGAGCTCGCCTTCCCAAAAGGCCACCGGGGTCAATCAGGGATTGGGAGGTGTATCTTTTTTGGTAAATTTGTCTTTAAGTTCGTTGACCGTTTGTTTACTTTTTTCTACGCCTCTGGTCACCTGCTCGGGATATTTGTAGCCGATATAAATTCCCACAGCCAACCCAATAAGCAGCCAAATAATCATATCTTTTCCCTTCCTCGGGTGTGATCGGATTAACAACCTTTATTTGTATCGTTCCTCCGGAAAGATGGCAACCTCATTCCAGGTCCGCCAGAGCCTCCCCGGCCAGCTGACCCACGGTGGTGCGGCGCAGTTCCCCTTGATCATAAAGCTCTACCGGGGCGCTGTCATCCAACAATTTTGCCAGATCTTCCCTGGCTTCCCGGGCCTGCAGCTTTCCCAGGGCCCAGGCGCTCAAACCCCGGACCTGGGGGTCATCGTCCTCTAAACAGGTGAAAATTAAGGGGCAGACCTCATCCAGGGCCTCGGGGTGCACTTCGGCCAGGCGGCCGACGCCCCAGAGCATGGAGGCCCGGGAGAACGGCTCCTCCAAAAACCCGCAAAACATGGGGATAATGTCGGCCACCACCGAGAGCTCATGACGGCCGATTTCGCCCAGGGCCGCGGCCGCGCCCCAGCCGAAGCTGCCGGAATCTTCATTGAGGAGCCACAAGAGCCGACTGATGAGCTTCTGTACCTGCCGGGGATGGCCGTGGGCCACGTGGCCCAGGCCCTCCAGGGCCCGCCACTGCAGGGGATCATGGGGGTCATAGAGAAACTGCAGCAAAAGATCCGCCACCCGGTTCTCCCGGCCGGCCAGCTCCACCAGAGCGGAGAAATTTTTCTCCTTCAGCAGGGTCAGGATCTGTTGGCGCAGAGCGGGTCGGCTGGTCATGGGGCCGGATGGTGGTTGCCGTGGCGGTTCGAAGCTGTCTTAAAAGGGAATATCGTCATCGGGCACGCCACCTTCCGGCGGCGTAAACGGAGCCTCGTAATCACGACCGGTGCCGCGGTCGCCGGCGCCGCCCAGCATTTGCATGGTGTCAGCCACGATTTCGTAGGAGTACCGCTTCACACCATCCTGCTCCCAGGAATCGTTGCGAATGCGCCCCTCGATATAAACCTGCCGGCCTTTGGACAGATACTGACCGCAGATCTCCGCGAGTTTGCCCCAGGCCGTAATGCGGTGCCAGTCGGTGCGCTCCTGGCGATTGCCCTGTTTGTCATTAAAAACTTCGGTGGTGGCGATGCGGAATTTGGCTACCGCCGTTCCCGAGGCGGTATACCTCAATTCCGGATCCGCTCCCAGATTCCCGATGAGGATCACCTTATTGACGCCCCTCGCCATGATCCCTCCTTTAGCTTGGCCCTGAAATTCATCATCCTCTATCACACAAAGGGGCCTTGAGCAAGGGCAAATTCCGGACCGGCAAGTTCTTGGTTTCGGGCAGGCGACAGCCGAAGGCGGGATGCGCTCCGCTTTCCCGCCCTACATGGAAATAGCGCAGGCTAAAGCCTGCGGCTACATTTTGCACTCGGTTTTAGACCAATCAATAAATTCAGTTGAATCATATGGACGCTTTGCTAACAGCATGATGAATAAAGCGGACTGATGGCAATTTGTTCACTTAAACGTAATGATGCCCTTTTTGCGTAGGGGCGGGGTCTCCCCGCCCATTGTAATGAGTAAATCAGCCCAAGACAGGGGAACCCTCCCCTACGGCGGTGCTTAAGTGGAAAATGATAGGACTAATACCAAGTTAGGTCAAGGGGTAAATTCTGTCGCCGCAGGCTTTAGCCTGCGCCTGGGCACGGCAAGCCGTGCCCCTGCAGAAAGAATACTTGTGAAGGCGACTAGATTTAAAGGGACCCCTTCGGAGCAGGCTCAGTTTATCGGCCGCAAGTTTCGGGTCAATTACCCCAAAAAGTTCGACAAAAGTTTAGCTGGAGGGCTTATTTCCCGGCCCGGGCCCAGTCGAGGAGCCTGAGTTCCGGGGTGATGCGGCCCATAAAAAAGGACAGGCGGGTACTGAAGGCCACCTCCAGAGGTCCGGAGAGGGGATGGCAGGAGCCCTGGTCAAAGGCGATGGCGTCCATAACCACCCCGCCCTGTGATATCTGCACTTTCAGATGGCGCTCCCCCACCACCCGGGAGGTGAGACATTCCCCGCCCTGGCAG
>CAZLRL010000253.1:0-4693 GCA_964561645.1 uncultured Desulfobacterales bacterium | reverse complement strand
CCAACCCCTTGAGGCCCAGGTTTTCAGCCTGCGCAACACAGGCCAGATGCCTATGCTCCCGATATAGGGGGGTTGGGAGGGGAGTTTGAAGGAAGAGCGGAGAATTGCGTTCCCCGGCCCTTTCCTCAAGGCTCACTCCATCCGCTCCCGCATGCGGCGCACGTTTTCAGCGACATGGCCGCCGTCGAAAACGCCGGAGCCCGACACAAAGGTATCCACCCCCGCGGCCACCAGATCATCGATGGTGTCCAGGTGCACGCCGCCGTCCACCTGGAGGCGGACGTCCAGCCCCTGGGAGTCGATCATTTCCCGGAGCTGTTTGATTTTGGGAAGGGTGGCCCGGATGAACTTCTGGCCGCTGTATCCCGGGTTGACGGTCATGAGGAGCACCATGTCCGCTTCGCTCAGGATCATTTCGAGGACGGCCAGGGGCGTGGCGGGGTTCAGGACCACCGTGGCTTTGGCTCCCGACTCCTTGATCTGCTGCACCAGGCGCTCCAGGTGCCAGGCGACCTCCACCTGCACCCCCAGCCAGTCAGCGCCGGCGTCGATATAATCGGCGATATAAAGCTGGGGGTTGGAGATCATCAGGTGCACGTCCAGGGGCAGCTTGGTGATCCGGCGGACGGCCCGCAACACCGGCAGACCGATGGTGAGGTTGGGGACGAAGTGGCCGTCCATGACGTCCACGTGAATCCAGTCGACCCCGGCGGCCTCCGCGGCCTGAATTTCCTCGGCCAGGCGGCCGAAGTCCGCGGACAGGATGGAAGCGGAAAGTATTTTCTTTTTCTGGGTCATAGCACCAACTCTTTTCCGTAAAATTCAAGGTTCACTGTCAGGTTCGGACTGACAGGGGCGGAGGCACAGACGCACAGGTTGAAAACCTGTGCCACCAGTTTTTTGTTTCAGCCGGGCAGCCATTCGGTGTGGAAGGCGCCGTCACGGTCCACCCGTTCATAGGTGTGGGCCCCGAAATAATCCCTCTGGGCCTGGATCAGATTAGCGGGCAGGCGGCGGCTGCGATACCCGTCCAGGTAGGCCAAGGAGGCCATGAAGGCCGGGGCCGGCAGGCCCCAATCAACCGCGGCCCTTACCACTTCCCGCCAGTCGCCCTGCCGAGCCGACACCTTCCTCCCCAGGTTCGGTTCCAGCAGGAAATTGGGGAGATCCGGTCGAGCCTGGCAGGCGGCCAGGATATCTTCCAAAAGCGCGGCCCGGATGATACAGCCGCCCCGCCAAAGACGGGTTACGGTGGCCAGGTCCAGGTTGTAATGATGAACCTCGGAGGCGCGCCGCAACAAGGCCAGGCCCTGGGCAAAAGTGGTCAGAAAAGCGGCCCAGAGGGCGTTTTCCAGCTTGTCAATAAAGCCCAGCCAGCCGCCCGGCCCGGGAGAAAAGGGGCCGGGGCCGGGAAGGATGCCGGCCGCGGCCTCACGCTCTTCTTGCAGGCCCGAGAGATGCCGCCAGGCCACCGCGACATCAATGGTGGGCAGAGGCATGCCCAGGTCCAGAGCCGCTTTGGAGGTCCAGATGCCGGTGCCTTTCTGGGCCGCCACGTCCCGGATCAGCGCCACCAGCGGCCGGCCGGTGTCATCGTCCCGGCGCTTGAGGATGTGGGAGGTGATTTCCACCAAATAGGATTTCAACAACCCCCGGTTGTAGGCGGTGAAGACGTCGGCCAACTCGTCAAAGTTCAACCCCAGGCCGCGGCGCAACAGATCGTAGCTTTCAGCCAGGAGCTGCTCCAGGGCATACTCGATGCCGTTGTGCACCATCTTGACGAAATGGCCGGCGGCTCCGGGACCCAGGTAGGCTACGCAGGGCTCGCCGTTCACCCGGGCCGCGGCGGCAGTGAGCAGCGGCTCCAGCCGATCGTAGCCCTCCCGGGAGCCTCCCGGCATGAGGCTGGGACCGTAGTGGGCCCCCAATTCCCCGCCGGAAACCCCCAGGCCCAGGAAAAGGAGCCCGACGGCTGACAGCCCCCGGGCCCGGCGCTCCGTGTCGGCAAAATGGGAATTGCCGCCGTCGATGACGAGGTCCCCCGGGTCCAACAGTGGAGTTAAGGCCGAGAGGACCTCGTCCACCGGTGGTCCGGCCGCGACCATAATCAGGATGGTGCGGGGAGAACGCAGCTTGTCCAGCAACTCCGGCAGGCTGTAGGCGGGCTGGATGTCCCGGCCTGAACCCACGCCGGCCATAAATTTTTGGGTTTTGTCAGGGGTACGGTTGTAAACCGCCACCTTGAAACCGTGGTCAGTGAAATTGAGCACCAGATTGCGGCCCATCACTCCCAAGCCCACCAAGCCCAGGTCACAGGCGGCGCGGCTCATGAATTAACCTCCTTAATCTTCACGGGCGCTTGACCGGCAAACACGTCTTGGCCGACGGTTGGACGGAGGCGTGGCCGGATATTCAGACAAGCTTCTCTAGAAGCTCTTGCCAAGTCTTTCACTTGTCATCCTGAACGAAGCGAAGATCCTCAAGCTTTAGAAAGATGGGTTCAGCGCTGTGCTCAGGAGGACATGATTAGAAATTATCGGCGGGCAGTGCCCGCCCTACATTCTGCCTTCTAACGGGGAAAGCGTTCTCTGCCGAGTGTCCCTATTATAATGCGACGGGCAGGCGAATCAAGTTCGGCGGGCAATTTGGGGGCGGCGGAAGCGCTTTTCCCGAGGTGACGGGACTTATTGCGAAAGGCGGGAGGCGCTTTGCTTTCCCGCCCGACGATATGTCCACAGCCAAAGGCGGCGGCCACGGGTCGCCCTATTAACTTTCCCGCCCGACGTAGTTTTAGGGCGGGGAGACCCTGCCCCTACACACTGGAGACGAAAGAACATCCAGCCACGCACAGGTTGAGGACGCCTGTGCCACCGGACTTTTTTGAGGCTCAAGAGCGACGAAGGAATCTTCCACGGGCAGTGATTGTCCTCCATACTACGGATTGTGAAGAAAATTTGGGGAGAAAAGGCGGTTTTGCAATCCCAGACCGGTTTCACAAATACTGTCAGCCAAAGGCTCAAATTGTCGGCGGGCAGAGCCCGGCCTACAGACGAAAAAACCCCCCGCCCGGGCTGCGGGCGGGGGGCTGCTTGGGGGGTTAATTTATGCTTTGGGTTGAAGGGTTCTGGGTTTGGGGGTTAGTCTGCTGAGACTGGGGCGCGCTCTGGCGAAGGCGCTGCCGTCTCCGAACCTGGTAGTCGCCGGTCCCATAACGGGGACAGACTTGAGCGCCGGAATAATAAGGACGGGTGGCAGGGTTGCCGATACCTCTGCCGGCTCCCTGACCCTGGAATGCGGCTCCGCGGCCCTGGCCTCTACCCTGGGCAAAACCCAGGTCGGCCCAGGAAAGGGTGGCGGCCAGAAACATGGCCACCAGAGCCGTAAGCCAGATGTGTTTACGCATGGACAACTCCTTTTTTCCTTATTTATATGTCAACAGCCATTATCGGGGACCCTGTCCCGACCCGCGGGATTCCGGGGGGCATGGAGGTCCTCCGGGGGGACCGGGAGGACCGCGATGATGTCGGTTCGGTCCCCGGCGGCGGCTTTGCTCGCTCCAGAGGTGGGACAGTTTCTTCTCCAAGTTGGTCATCAGCAGGTGCCGCTGCTCGGGCTGGAGATTTTTTTGCACTTCCAGAAGGTGCTGGACTTTCATTTCTTCCAGGCGGATCTGGAGGCCGCCGATCTCCTGAATCTTGGTTTGCACCGGGGGCCACTCCGGCAGAGGTTCCCGCTTGAGAAGATCAAAGAGTTCCCGGCGCTGCTGCATCAGTTCCTGGCGAAGCTCCCGAACTTGACGCCAGTGCTCCGGAACCAGGCTCAAAAGAGTCTGGCGCTGCTGCTGGTCCAGGTTAAGCTGCCGCATCATGGTGCGAAACGGCACGGGGGCCTCCTGCGGGGGAGGCGATTCCATCTCCTGGTCCTGCCAGCGCAGATAAATCAGGGTGCCGATGGTCCCCAGGTTCAGGGCCAAAGAAAAGATCACCAGGTACAGGAGCCAATCCCGTCTCATGCGCTGTTATCCTCATCGACCTGGTAGATGAAGGCGCCGCCCACGGACCCCTGGGGATAGTCCTGGAAGATTTCCAGGCTGACCACGTCGTTGCCGTTGGCGGGTTCCAGACCCGGATAGAGCGTTCCGGTGAGGGAGCCGCCGAGAAAAATGCCCAGGAGCAGGCAGGCGGCCAGGGCCAGAGACCGGACCCAGGGAGAGGCGGGGCGGGGCAGCTGCCGGAGCACAGCGGCCGCCAGGTCCCGCCGGGGACCGGGGGCCTCGAGGCGGCCCAGGGCAGCGTCCAGGCGCTCAAGCGCCGCGAGCTCCGCCCGGCAGGCCGGACAGGCGGCCAGATGTTCGGCCAGCCGCGGCCTCAGCTCCTCGGGGATTTCCCCGTCCAGCCAGGCAGAAAGATGTTCCTGTACCTCATCGCACTTCATAACGTATTCCCTATTCACCATAACACCTTGAAGTTCCTTATCCGGCGCGTCCAGATGCGGGCGGTTATAAAACTTTTTTTTTGAGGTAGCCGCGCAGGTCCCCCCTACCTGAGCCCGATGGTCAAAACTCCCGGCCCGCGGCCTGTAGGCCTTTATTCATCATAGCCTCGGCTCCATAGCCGACACGCCTCAAGGGCTCAAAAAAAATCGGGCCGGGGGCTTCCCTTGGCGCCCAGAAAGATTATTTTTTAACAATGGA
>CAZLRL010000252.1:0-4697 GCA_964561645.1 uncultured Desulfobacterales bacterium | reverse complement strand
TTTGAAATTGCATCAGACTGAGGGCTTTTTGTTGCATCACCTTGCTCCATTTAGCCAGTTATTTAAGCTAATTGTAACATATTCTTTAGAGCAAAGGCAATAATCGTTTTAGGGAATTTATGATTAAAACCCTCTTTCCTATTGGAGATCCAGGAGGATTTTCAAAAATATTTTCTGCCTCCGCCTGTGGTTCTTCGGGTTTTAAAAATGTTGAGGGCGCGCTGGTTGCGATTTAAAAAGGTCTGAGCGGCAGAGAAAAGGCGCCGGGCATGAGGTTTTTGATGTTGAAGAGAATCCGCCGCATCCCGCTTTCATGGGCGAAAACAATATCATTCTCTTGAACCAGGATATCCTGTTTTCTCCCGGTCAGGGTGTCGCTCAAATTCACTGAGAAGTTTGTCTGCTCGCCGTGCTCATCGAAGCGCACGATGGTGACCTTATTGGAGGCCAACAAGGGATTGAGGCCGCCGGCCACGGCCAGGGCCTGGGTTACGGTGAGGTTGTCTTTGATGGGGACCCCGCCAGGTTTGTTGACTGCGCCTACCACAAAGGCATTGCGGGCAAAGGGCACATGGATGATGTCGCCGCCTTGAATGGGAATGTTCAGCTCCAGGTCACCCTGCACTAACAGCCGCCGCAGGTCGATGACAATGGTTTCCGCCGCCGGCGCGCCGGAGCCGCTAGGGGTGGTTCTTTCCCGTTTGGCCCGGTCAGCCGCGCTCTGGTGGCGGACCACGTGCACCACGTCGCCGCTCTTGTCGTTCAGGCCTCCGGCTTGGCCCAACATTTCCAGTAAAGTGCGAAGGCCGATCACCTCGTAGGAGCCGGGTTGGTCCACCGCCCCTGACACCATGACCCGCTGATGGCGGTACTCTTTCACCAGGACTGAGATTTGCGGATTATTGATGTATCCCCCTTCCTTATAAAGCTGCCTTAATTTGTCTTCCACCTGTTGGGGGGATATTCCGGACGCCTGCACCTGGCCCACTAACGGCAAGGTAATCTCGCCCCGGCCATTCACCCGCACCTCCCGCTGGAGCTCTTCTATCCCGAAGAACGACACCTCCAAGAGGTCTTCCGGGCCGATTTGATAGTCCTGATAGCTTGTCAGCGTGGCCCGGCTCATCTGGGCCAGAAGCTGTTGCTGCAGGTTGTCCTGCTGGGCCTGGGTCTGCGCCTGGACGCTTAATTGTTCCGGGACGGCTGGCAGGCGAGGACCCGGAGCGCAGCCGGATGTCGCCAGCAGCAGCATGGCCAGGATGAAAGACGTGAATTGCATAATCACACCGCCCTGTTGAGAGACTGGCTGGAAAAGTTCTTCAGGGCTTCAGGGAGCCTTGTATCATAGTGTTCGCTGGCGAAACTCTCATGGTAATTTTGCACCAACCCCGTGGATGAAAAATGAGGCACAACCGCCCCCGGCTGTTCTGTGCAAGAGCAGACAAGGACGCCTGCCCCACATGGCCCTAAGGTTTTTCACGCTACAGCCTGCGGTCACATGTTATCCGGTCCGGATTTGCTGATACTTGGTAAAACCATACCGGAAGCTACTGAGGTAATATTAATAACTCAAGTTTCACATCCCTGAATGGGGAAAAGCGGTTGAAACTCGGTTGAAAGTATTATTGGTGATAGTATCGACATAGCCCCGAAATTGAAATTCTGGCTCACCAAAATCGGCTGAGGTTTACGACCTGGATTATGCCGCAGAAAAAAATGAAAATCAACAACTGCTTTGCCTTAACGATGCCAAATGTTAGCCGATTGCTTAAGCGGTTGCAAGGTAGGATCAGGGGGCCTGAAATGGGATAGTTAAGACTTGAGTTGACACTGGCTGGAAAAAAGGTCAGGGTCTCCCCGTGGGGAAAGCCAAAAGAGGAAAGGAGGAGATACCCACATGACCCAGCGAGAGAAGCTCGCACGAGCCAAGATGAGTTTGCTGGAACTGGCGGAATATCTTCAGAACGTCTCGGAGGCCTGCCGGGTGATGGGCGTGTCCCGGCAGCATTTCCATGCTATCAAGAAGGCCGGCGCCGAAGGGGGTATGGCAGCTCTTCAGGAAAAATCCCGGCGCCAGCCCAACCTGAAGAACCGGGTGGCTCCGGAGATTGAAGCCGCAGTAGTCAGTATGGCCGAGGAGCATTCCGCCTATGGCCAGCTGCGGGCCGCCAACGAGTTGCGTAAAAGCGGCGTGCTGATTTCCCCTTGCGGGGTCCGGAGCGTCTGGTTGCGGCATGGCCTGGAGACTTTCAAGAAACGCTTGAACCGCTTGGAGGAGAAGGCGGCCCGAGGGGGCATCGTCTAGACGGCGGCGCAGTTAGTACTGCAACGTTAAGTAGCTCAAAAAGTCCTTTAATTTCCCCCTTTCTTATACCATTTTCTCTTTGAAATGAAACATTCGTAGGGGCCGACCCAGATGTCGACCCGAATTGACGGGCGCACACGCGGGTCCGCCCGCTACAAAGTTTGATGCCGGTCAACATGAAAATGATATCAGGGCCCAACACCGGATAAAGCTGTATAACCCTGGGGGAATAGCTGCAAGGCTCCTTCCGCAGCACCTTCTCACCGTATCCCGGGAATGACCAGTCTCCCGGCAAATCTGCTTGATGCTCTTTTGATAGACCCGATGCGCGGTGCAGATATACCCATACCGATCCATCCTGATCATCCCTTCCCCCCTGATCCCCACTTGGCGTTAATCCCTGTGGTATCAGAAGTCGATGCCAGGGAGGTCATTTTGGGGTTAGCAAAACGCTCCCAGCGGGGTCCTTTTTAGGTTAGCAAAATCAAAGGTTATGTCGTTGAAAAGCTAAAGCAGATATCAAGCCAAAGGTAGTGTAAAATTGATTGTGTAAAATTTTAAGGGTATGAAAAAAGGCGTATTTTCCGTACGCTTGGTGTTGGCCACAACAAACCAGGAGGAAAATACGCCATGGAATTGGAAGTCAATGTACCTGATGTTTTTAACATTTTCAAGGAGATTAGCGAAGCCCCAGAAAAGCTCTTTGAGATGAGGCGCTTGAACCTGCGGCAGATGGCCGGGGACACTGTCACGGCCCTGATGGAATGGGAGTTGACGGTCCATTGGGGACGGAAACGTTATGAGCGTCGGGAAGGAGAATCCAACCATCGTCACGGTTCCTATCCTCGCCGCTTCACCATGAAAGGTATTGGTGAAGTGGACATATAGGTGCCCCGAGACCGACAGGGAACTTTCAAGACGGCCATCTGGCCCAAGGGGCAGCAGTACGAAGAAGCCCTATCCCAAGATTTATCCAGGCTATTTCTGGCCGGTCTCAGCAGCCGCAGTTTGGCCATGATTTCACAACGACTGATTGGCCGTCAGCTTTCCCACGCGGAGATCAGCAGTGCCAACCAAAGGGTGGACGAAGCCGGGGAAAAATGGCGCACTCGAGACCTCTCCGGTGAGCAGATCCAGTACCTCTTTAGGGATGTGGTCAGCTTCGACCTGCGCATCGCCGGTAAGGTGGAGAAAGTGCCGGTATTGGTGGTGATCGGCGTCACCGAGCAAGGGATCAAACTGGTATTGGGGTTGCAGTCGGGCGATAAAGAGTCAGCTTCGGCCTGACGGGAATTTTTCCGAGACCTAAAGACCAGAGGATTGAACAAGGAAAAAGTGCTGCTGGGGGTCATGGACGGCCTGTCCGGTCTGGAAAAGGTTTTTAAAGAAGAGTTCCCCAAAGCCAGCGTCCAGCGCTGCCAGGTGCACGTGGCCAGAAATGTCTGGGCCAAGGGGCCCCACAAGGTGAAAGCAGCAGTGGCGGATGATCTTAGGTCCATCTTTGACGCCTCATCTCCGGAAAAGGCTCTGGAATTTCATTATGAGTTTAAAGACCGTTGGGGCTGTGAGGTGCCAGCGGCGGTGGCCACCCTGGAACGTTCCCTGGGGTCTTGCTTGACCTATATGCGTTTCCCGGAGGAACATTGGGTTTCCCTTAAAGCCACCAACATCGTTGAACGGGTTAACAAGGAGTTTAAACGCCGCACCAAACCCAGGGAAATCGTCGCCGGTGAATTATCCTGTTATAAACTCTTGGCTTTTATCTCTTTGAAAATGAAATTGCCCTGGAGGGCCAACCCAGTGGGCCAGGTACGCCTGAATCTGCCCTTCTTCAAAAATTTCACACAAAAGAATTGACACTACCACTTTCTCTTCGACACTGTAGGCAACAGCTTACAAGAGAGACTCTCAAAGTATTTGCTGATCTTATTGAGGCAATAACCAATTCAAAAACAAAGATACCTATGGGATCAACTTTCCTTCAAGCACCTTCCAGTTGAAATTATAAGCCACCTTTACCAGCGGTTCATCGAGGGTGGCCATGGCGCTATCTATATCCCTCCATTTCTAGCGGCTTTACTATTGGATCATGCGATGCCATATAGCAAACTCACCGGCCGGGAGCGCATTCTAGACCCGGCCTGGGGGTCTGGAATTTTTTAGTCGGGGCCTTCCGCAGGTTAATTCTCATTAGTCCCGGCGATTGATCAAAGCCGCCAGATAGCCGGCCCCGAAGCCGTTGTCGATGTTGACCACCCCGATGCCGTTGGCGCAGGAGTTGAGCATGGCCAGCAGCGCGGCCAGGCCCCCGAAGGCCGCACCGTACCCCACGCTGGTGGGCACCGCGATAACCGGCCGGTCCACCAGGCCCCCCACCACGCTGGGCAGCGCG
>CAZLRL010000251.1:0-4698 GCA_964561645.1 uncultured Desulfobacterales bacterium | reverse complement strand
AGATGGTGTGCACTTCCCGCAGGTTGGTACAGACGTGGGCCTCCCCCAGGTGGCGGATGTCCAGCCACAGATGGGGCCCGTAGGGGCTGTCCACTCCGAAGCCCCGGCGCATGTGATGCACCATCCAGCGGCTGACCACGTCCCGGCTGGCCACTTCCTTTTTCACCGGCTCGTAGTCCACCATGAAGCGGTCCAAATTCTTGTCCAGCAGATAACCGCCGTCGCCGCGGCAGCCCTCGGTCACCAGAATGGCCCCGGGAACGATGCCGGTGGGGTGGAACTGCACCGCCTCCATGTTGCCCAGGGGCACCACCCCGGTGTTGAGGGCCAGGGCCATGCCGGTGCCTTCGTTGATCACCGCGTTGGTGGAGACCCCGTACAGGCGCCCGTAGCCGCCGGTGGCAATGACCGTGGCCTTGGCCAGATAGGGGCGGACCTCGCCGGTGCGCAGGCACAGGGCCACCGCGCCGTAACAGGTGGCGCCGTCGTGGATCAGGCTGATGGCCTCGGTGCGGTCGTGCACCGTGACCCCGAGTTTCACCACCACCGAGTCCATGGCGTACTGGAGTACGTGGCCGGTGCCGTCCGCGGCGTAGCAGGTGCGCCATTTGGCGGTGCCGCCGAACTGGCGCTGGGCGATGAGACCGGCCTTGTCCTGCAGTTCTTCCACTTCCTCGCCGTCGGGCAGCGTCCGTTTCCCCGCCACCACCCGGGACCAGGGCACCCCCCAGGCGGACATCTGCCGCACCGCCACGGGCGCCAGCTCACAGAAGAGGCGGGCCACATCCTGCTCGCAGCCCCAGTCGGAGCCCTTGACCGTGTCCTCGAAGTGAATGTCGGGATTGTCGCCGTAGCCCTGGGCCACGTTGCCCAAAGAAGCCTGCATGCCCCCCTGGGCCGCGGTGCTGTGGGAGCGGCGGGGCGGCACCAGGCTCAAAATGGTCACCTGGTGGCCGTTCAGCGCGGCCTCAATGGCCACCCGCTCGCCGGCCAGACCGGCGCCGATGACCAGCACATCCGAGATATGGGCGTCTGTCCACCTCATGAGAGACCTTTGACGTTCAGCATCATAAAGAATATGAGGGCGATAAAGCCCAAAACGACGAAAAATACCGTCACAAAGAGCAGGTAATTGACCAGGCGGGAGCGATGCCACCAGCCCCATTTCACCAGGATGCGGTACAGCCCCGCCATGGCATGGACCTCGGCCACCGCCAGCAGCACCAGGTAAAAGGTGAAATGGCCGCCCTGGACCCGGAGCGCGCTGGTTTGGGCCTCAATGGGCCAGGTGATCAGCGTGCCCCAGATATGAATGGCCGCCAGGACGAGGATGGCGCCGCCGGTGAGGATCTGCACCACCCAGAGCCAGGTGTCCAGGTGGGCCAGGCGGCGGGAATGCTGATACACCACCCGGGCCTCCTGGATCCGCCAGGGGGCCTTGCGCATGGCCACCACCCCGTGGACCAGAATGGCCAGGATGACCAGGGGAATGCCCACGTAGGAAATGTAGTACTCGTCCATGAACAGGGCATCCCGATTGAACGCCTCGGCCCCCAAAATGATGGAGGACACGGCCAGGAGATGAAACTGGAGGAAGATCAGGAGGACCAGGGCCGTGCCCAGCTCCACCAATTCCATGAGGGCTTCCCAACGGGGGCTTTTGGCCAGGGTTTTTTGTAGATACACGGGAACACCTTGCGGGTTGGGATTCGTGAAATTGTCCACAAATAATAAATTTACTCCCGGGGGAAAATTTCGTCAAGATTTTTGTGGAAATGTAGACCGCATGCAGGGCGGGCTCCGCCCGCCGAAATTTTTGGGATACAAAAAAGGAGGACAATATTTCGGGGGGCAGGAAGCCGGCGAATAAAAAAAAATTGGGCGCCGAAGGGGGAGGCTCGACGCCCAGAGGATTGAAGGTACTCCCGTGATTTCAGGTAAGGTTCGAGGCTGGCGCCTCAAAGTTGGGGGTGGCGAGAAAATCGTTAAGCTACCCTTGACCCGGAACCATAATCATTATTTAGGCTTATATTATTAGCAAACCTTGTGCCAAATATAACATGCTGAAATTCCTGCCATCGAATTGAACCAAGGTTAAGAAACTGAGATATTTGTCTAAAAAATGTTCGCTTTGCTAATCACCAAGTTCTCTTGTGAGAACCGATCCGGAATCAACCGCCGACCAGGACATAATTTTTCCAAATGTCGGACGGCACGCGGGCTCCCCCTTTCGCTTTTCCCGGAGCCCAACACTAAATTAACCCCAAGTTTCTTCAAGTTCAATGCTGCTCACTCAAGGGAGGTGATGTCGTGATGTCATTTTTGGTAGGCGCGGGGTTTTCCCGCCCCAGGCAAGAGAGTTAAGTTGAGTAGGGTGGGCTCCGCCCACCATAATCTTCCGGACCCGGTTCATGATTAGATTGACTACCGCAAAAGGCCACAGTACTGGTGGCCCAGGTTTTGAACCTGGCTGCCGCAGGCTCAATACGCATGACATTTTTGCCGCCCCGGAGATGAAAAAATGTAGCACAGCCGCCCTCGGCTGTTCTTTTCAAGAGCAGGCCAGCGCGCCTGCTCTGCATTGATAGGTTTTTTTCTAGCCAGGCCTGCGGCTAAATCATCTGTCCAACTCTGCTGACCATTGAATCCTGGACACCCCGACCCCGTCAGGGGTAAACTGGACCCTAATAATGCCAGACGCCCAAAACCCTCCGAACGCCGCCGCGCCGCCCTTTCGCCTGTATCTCCAGGCCCCGGGTGACAAAAAACGCCCGCCCCGGGCCGCCGACGCCGTGGTCCGCCTGGATGAGCCGGGGTCCCCGGGTTTTTGTGTTCACACCAACTTTCGGGACTTCCGGCCTCTCCCTGAGTCTAAGGCGGAGTCGATTCAGGCCTTTCTCCTCTGTGCTCTGGCGGTATGGGCCGCGGATAAACTCCTGCCCCGCCATCCCCGGCCCGACGCCTGGACCCGGGAGTTTATCGTTGCAGTACCAACGACCTCCCAAGGGGCCGAGCTTGCCCTCCGCCTGCCGCCCCTGCTGAATTTCCTGACCGGGGACGCCTGGACCCTTCAGCTCCGGGAAGCGCCGACCGCAATTCCATTTGCCGCCCACTGGCCCCACGCCTGGCAGCCCACCGCGGTGGCCCTGTTCTCCGGGGGCCTGGACTCCCTCACCGGGGCTATTGACCTGCTGGAGCAGGGGCACCGCCTGGTCCTGGTAAGCCATTATGACTACGGCCAGTTGGCCTCCACCCAGCAGACCCTGGCCGCGGCCCTGACGGAGCACTACGGCAAAGACCGGCTGCACCACCTGGCCCTGCGGGTCCAGCTCGAGGGCCCGGAGCTCACCCTGCGCAGCCGCTCCCTGCTGTATCTGGCCCTGGGTTTGACTGCGGTTACAACCTTCCCCGGCGAGCTGCCGCTTTTTATCCCCGAAAACGGCTGGATCAGCTTGAATCCGCCCCTGACCTTAAACCGCCTGGGCGCCTACAGCACCCGCACCACCCATCCCCATTTCCTGGACGAGCTTACCGCTCTTTGGCAACAGGTCGGATTGACTCAAAAACTCGAAAATCCTTACCACCATATGACCAAAGGCCAGGTGCTGGAAAGATGCCGCAATCTGGACCTGCTCGAGAAGCTGGCGCCCCTGAGCATCTCCTGCGCCCGGCCGGTAGTGGGCCGCTGGCGGGGCGAGACCGTCGGGGCCTGCGGCTACTGCTACCCCTGCCTGGTGCGCCGCGCCGCCTTGCACCGCCTGGGCTGGGACCGGGGGGAAGATTATCGCCTGGACGTCCTGGGCAACTCTGAGGCAATACGCCACCGGGTCCAGGGCCGCAATATAAGAGCCCTCGGCCTGGCCCTGAAAACCTGGCAGCACCATCCCCAGAATTTTTTGTTGCGCCTGTGGCTGGGGACCGACCCCGAAAAGATCTCCGCGCGGCTATCCACCGCCCAACCCCTTCTCGAGGCGGGATTCGCTGAATTTGCCCGCTGGATTGAGGATCAGGGGGGCGAGGGAATTAAAGAATTTCTGGGGCAAAAAATGTAGTTTCTGTTACTAAAAGCTTTAAGAGACCTAATTTAGACGAAAGGCAGGATGCGCTTCGCTTTCCCGTCCTACGGTCCTGAATATTTTTTAATACCTATCGAGACCAAGGCATGTTTCGTATCACATAAGCCAAACAGACCAAATACCACAAACCATATACAGCGAATATGGAACCAAAGAAAAACCAGGGATATGCATCTATGTTGAAGTATTTTTCCGGAACCCCTACCAAATAAAATAGGTTAAACCCAATAGCTAATAAAAGACTAACAACAAAAAATCCCACAATATATACCCCCACGAGCATGGGTCCTAGTGACTTCCAAGCCTCTCTGAGGGAATAGGCAATAATAGAATCTTTCTTACCTCTGAATTTTATGACTGCTGCAATAAAAAAGATCGGATAACTAAGGAGGCAAGTGAGCAACGAGAGTATAAACCATTCTGTATATTGATAAGCTTCTTCCCTGGTGATATAAAAAAGGCCGTACAAATTTTATCCTTTTTGTTGAATTATAAAAGCAAAGTTAATGCAGGGCGGGCACCGCCCGCCGATTCCTCAGCGCTTCACTGGCACAGGCTGGAAGCCTGTGCTCCCGCTTAATGTGTGGGGTTGGGGGAGGGGGCAGGTGCTTTCATTTTTCAG
>CAZLRL010000250.1:0-4710 GCA_964561645.1 uncultured Desulfobacterales bacterium | reverse complement strand
GCCGAAGCTGGCGGTTACTTTGAGGTCGAGGCCATCTTCGGTCAAAAGGGTTTCCTGCTTGAGGACGTCGCGCATCCGGCGCACCAGGGCCAGGGCCTGGGTCTGGCTGTGGTCGGGGAGCAGCACGATGTACTCGTCGCCGCCGTAGCGCACCAGGGCATCCTGCGGCCCCAGGACCCGGTGGATCACCCGGGCCACCTCGGCCAGGACCTTGGTGCCCAAAAGGTGCCCATAGGTGTCCACTACATGTTTAAAATCGTCCAGGTCCAAAAAGACGACCGAAAGCTCCTTGCCGCTCCCGGACAGGACCTCCGGGATGAATTTATCCAGTTTGCAGGCCAGATAGCGGGTGTTGTAAAAACCGGTAACCTCATCGATAAAGGTGCGGGCCTGGAGGCGCTGCAAATTGTGAACGTTATCCACCGCGATGGCCACGTAATCAGCCAGGATTTCCAGGAGGGGCAAATATTTTTCCCGGAAAAAGTCCTGGTCCTCCACGTTGACCACTTCAAACACCCCGACGACCTCGCCCCGCACCAACAGGGGCAGCGCAACGATAGAGCGGGTGTCAAAGCCGGTGATATGGTCCACTTTGCGACAGACACGCTCATCGTCACAGGCTTCCGGAATGATAACGGGCGTTTTGGTCTGGGCCACGGCGCCGGCAATACCTTCCCCCATCTGGAGCCGCACACCCTGCAAAAGTTCGTGGTCCACCCCCACGCTCACGGCAAAATAAAGCTCATCGGTCTGACGGTCCACCAATAATAGGGACCAGTTGCTGGCGGGGATGAGGACCTTGATGCGCTCCAAAACCGCGGTAAGCAGGGTTTCCATGTCATAGGCGCTTACCAGAGCCTTGGAGAACTCGATGCAGGCCAGGATGCGCTCCACCTGGCCGGCGTCGGCGATAAGACCCATAAAATCTTTTTTTGCCAATGGTTTCACCATGTCAGCGGTTTGTTGGATTCTAAGGGGAAAATTTCGGTCTGGCAAGGCCTTTTCTTGAAAGGGCTTATTTGGCGAGGCCGGAATTGACATAAGCGGGGATTAATGATTTAGTTTGGCAGGAAGATTAATGAACGAAGGAGAGGTTATGGCTGTCAAGCTGCTTATCGCCCTGGACAAATCGGAAGGAGCCTGGCGTGCGGTGGAATATGTTGCCAAAACTTTCGCCCGGACTCCGGAGGTGGAAGTCACCCTGTTGCATATCCTGGGAGGCCTGCCGCCGGCCTTTTGGGATGACGGCCACATTTTGAGCGACAAAGAACGGGAAAACCGCCAGCGCCTGATTGACAACTGGCAGGCGGAGCGGGAAAAGGAATGGCAAGGCCTGGTCAGCAAGGCCACCGACGTCTTGAAGGCCGCGGGCGTGCCCGCCGTGAACGCCAAATTCACCCCCAAGTACTACGATGAGGCGGAAGATATTGTCAATGAAGCGGTGGAGGGGGGCTTCGGCACCATCGTCATGGGGCGCCGGGGTTTGGGCAAGGCCAAGACCCTGCTCCTGGGCAGCGTCACCAACAAGGTGGTGCAAAACTCCCGGGGCCGGGCCGTGATTATTGTGGAGTAGTCCCGAAACTTTCCGGAGATTTTTGTAAAATTAATGGTGGGAGAAGGCCTGGAGTCGCGGGCCCTGCTCCCTGCTCTCTGTCAGGGTTTACAAGCAAGGGCCAAGGAATCGCCTTCTTTGGCCTTTTGATTTTCAAGACCGCTGAAAACCCATCTCAATGGCGTTGTCGTTCAAGATGCGGGCCAGGGAGAATTTCTGGGCCACCTCCTCCGGGGTGATGATAATGCCCTTGTCGGTGAGTTCTCGGGCTGCGAGCTTCGGCGCATGCCCGGAGAACAGGCGCCGCACCACCTGATGCATGGTGGCGGTGGAGACGTTCCCCCGGGCCGGAAATTCCCGGGGCTCTTCATTTTTAATGCGCTGAAAGGAAAAGGTTATGGTGTAGTCCCCGGCCTGGCTCGGGAAGTGCACCTTTTTTTCTTCTTCGGTGCCTTCGTTCAAGATTTCCTGGGGCACATAGCGGTCGATGATCCGGTCGGTCTGATTTTGCTGGGCCAAATAAAGGATGGACACCAGGTCGTAATGGTCCAGGGGGCGCTGCTCGTCCTGTTCCACCCTGGTGGTGCCGAATTTGCGGAAGCGGTATTCGGGTGCATCCGGATGCCGGTTCACTATCAGGTCCACCCCCATGGTGCCCACCGAGCCTGAGAGGTTGATCTGATTGTCGTCCGTGACGGGGACGCCGTAGTCCCGCAATTTTTCCACCACCAGGCCGTGCCGGTGGCCGCAGAGCAGGCGCCGGATCAAGGCTTGCATGAGATGCGGACTGGCTTGATATTTGGGGGAGAGGGCCAGCGCGGCCAAACTTTCCAGGGTCATCTCCACGTAGTAGCCTTCCAGATTTAACGCCAAATTTAGTTTGCCGGCCGGTTGGCCGCCGGGACCGTAGCGCCGCCAAATCTCCTTGAACGCGTGTTCCTTCAGCAAACCCAGAACCGTGACCATATCAAAGGAATCCAGTTCCCGGCCTTCGGTTTCCTCCACCAGACATTGAGTTTTCATGGCGCACCCCCAAATTTTTTCTGCACCTTTAACGTTAATCAGGAAATACGGCGGGTGCAATCTAATGAAATTTTTCTTTAAATAATTGAAACCCCTTAGGCCAGGGCTCAGGATCAAGTTACAAAAATTTTCCGGCCCCGAAAAAATTTTTTAAAAATGTAGCCGCAAGCTTTAGCTTGCGAAAATAATGGCCAAAAAAAAGCTTAGGCAAGTGGCCCCAGACGGGAAAGCAGAGCGCCTCCCGCCTTGCGGATTTTTGAAAGAGATTTCAGTGGGGCGGGCCTCCGTGCCCGCCTGCCGAGAGGCGGCCAGGGACGGCCGCCCCACCAGAAAATAGTCTCTGAAGAAACTTTTAAGCAGTCGCGCCTGAGCAAGCGGCTCTCACAAAACTAGGAAAAGGCCCGGTGGCACAGGCGTCTCGCCTGTGCAGGGTTTGAAGCCGAGCCGCGCTCAAATCTCAAAAAAACTTACCTTGAATCCTGGTTCCCAAGCTCCGGCTTGGGAACCCCCTGCTCGCCAAGCTCCTGCTTGGCAAACCTTTTATGTAAAATCAGCGTTTCATGGTGCGCCAAGCGCACCCTACATAATCTTCGGAATTGGTGAACCTTGCGGCGGCGTACGATTATATGAAGAAATTTGGAATCGGCGGCCAGTGTCGCCCTACATTAACCTTTCAAAATCATGAAAAATTTGGGTAATAGCAATTTATGGCGCGTAAGACGCGCCCTATGCTTTGAACCTTGAACTCTCTCGCGCTATTGAATTATTCCCAGGGTTTGATACATTTTGCCGATATCCCGACAAAAAAGCCGAGAACGACTATGGCCACCCCCGAGGCTTCCCGTCCCCTTGATTTTATCCGCCAGATTGTGGTCGATGATCTGAACGCGGGCAAATATGACCGCGTCATGACCCGCTTTCCGCCCGAGCCCAACGGCTACCTCCATATCGGGCACGCCAAGTCCATCTGCCTGAATTTCGGTATTGCCCGGGAATACGGCGGTTTGTGCAACCTGCGCTTCGACGACACCAATCCCATCAAGGAAGAGCAGGAGTACGTGGACTCCATCATGGCGGACGTGCGCTGGCTGGGGTTTGATTGGCAGGAGCGGCTGTATTTCGCGTCCGACTACTTCGACCAGATGTACGACTACGCCGTCCATCTCATCAAGACCGGGCAGGCCTTCGTGTGTTCCCTGAGCGCCGAGGAAATCCGGGCCTACCGGGGCACCCTCACCGAGCCGGGGCGCGAAAGCCCCTACCGGGACCGCAGCATCGAAGAAAACCTGGATTTGTTTGAACGCATGCGGACCGGGGAATTTCCGGACGGCGCGCACGTGCTGCGGGCCAAAATCGACATGGCCAGCGGCAACATCAATATGCGGGACCCGGTGCTCTATCGCATCTTCCATGCCAGCCACCACCGCACCGGCGACAAGTGGTGCCTTTATCCCATGTACGACTACGCCCACCCCATCAGCGACGCACTGGAGGGCATCACCCATTCCCTGTGCACCCTGGAGTTCGAGGACCACCGGCCCCTGTACGACTGGACCCTGGACCATCTGCCGGTGCCTTACCGGCCGTATCAATACGAGTTCGCCCGCCTGAACCTGGCCTACACGGTGCTCTCCAAGCGCCGCCTCATCAAGCTGGTCCAGGAGGGCCGGGTCAACGGCTGGGACGACCCCCGCCTGCCCACCATCTCGGGCCTGCGCCGCCGGGGCTATCCTGCCGCGGCGATTCGGAAATTTTGTGATTTGATCGGGGTGGGCAAACGGGAAAACCTGGTGGACATGTCTCTGTTGGAATACTGCGTCCGGGAGGAGCTTAATGTCACCGCGCCCCGGGTCCTGGCGGTGCTGCGGCCCCTCAAGGTGGTGCTGGTCAATTACCCTGAAAATCAGCTCGAGGACCTGGAAGCGGTGAACAACCCGGAGGACCCGGCCGCGGGCACCCGTCCGGTGCCCTTCTCCCGGGAGCTCTACATCGAGCGGGATGATTTCATGGAGGAGCCGCCCAAGAAATTCTTCCGCCTGGCCCCGGGCCGGGAGGTGCGCCTGCGCTACGCCTTTTTCATCAAGTGCGAGGAAGTGGTGAAAGACGATAAGGGCGAGATCGTGGAGCTGCGCTGC
>CAZLRL010000249.1:0-4720 GCA_964561645.1 uncultured Desulfobacterales bacterium | reverse complement strand
CGTTGGCCCAGGCCGGTTTCCTGGTGACCTTCGGCATCGCCCCCACCCGCCCCGACACCGGCTATGGCTACCTCAAGGCCGGCCAGCCCCTGGCAGCCGGGGGGCTGAAAGCCGTGGCCTTTATTGAGAAGCCGGAGCTGTCCCGGGCCAAAAGATTTCTGGACGCGGGCGGCTATTATTGGAACAGCGGCATTTTCCTCTTCCGCCGGGACGTCTTCCTGGAGAACCTGGCCCGCCATCTCCCCGATCTTCATCAAGGCCTGCAAGGGATCGGCCCCGAGGTGGCGCCCGAAGCCCTGGCCGCAGCTTACAAAAAGCTCCCCAGCATTTCCCTGGACCACGGCCTCATGGAAAAAGCGGACAAGGTCGCGGTGGTGCCGGTGGATATGGGTTGGAGCGACGTGGGCACCTGGAGCGCGCTGCACGAGCTCTGCCCTGCGGACGCCGGCGGCAACGTCATCCTGGGCCGGGCCCTGGACCTGGACAGCAAAAACTCCCTCATTTTTTCCCAGGACCGCCTGGTGGCCACCATCGGCCTTGAAGATATGATTGTGGTGGACACCGCGGACGCCACCCTGGTCTGCCCCCGGGAGCGGGTCCAGGACGTCAAGAACCTGGTGGCCGAACTCAATCGGCAAAACCAGGTGGAATCCCGGGAGCACCTCACCGTGGAGCGCCCCTGGGGCCGCTATACCGTCATGCAGGGCGGTCCGGGCTACAAGGTCAAAAAAGTGGTGGTGGACCCGGGGGCCCGCCTGAGCCTGCAGTTGCACCACCGCCGGGCGGAGCACTGGGTGGTGGTCCAGGGCGAGGCTTTTGTAACCATCGGCGAGGAGACCAGCACGGTATTACCCAATCAGAGCGTCTACGTGCCGGTCAAGACCCCCCACCGCCTGGAAAACCCCGGCCCCGAACCCCTCTGCCTCATTGAAGTCCAGACCGGGGACTACCTCGAGGAAGACGATATCGTGCGCCTGGCGGATGATTTCTGGCGCGCCAAACAACGTCAGCAATAAGCCGCAGGCCCTCCCTTTACTTGTTTTTCCCGGAATAACAGGCCTTACAAAAAATTTACGGCAGGCGGTGGTAATCCTTGTACCACCTGACAAAATGGCCGATCCCCTGGTCCACGGGCGTGGTGGGCTCAAAACCCAGCTTGGCCCGGGCCCGGCTGATATCGGCAAAGGTGGCGGGGACGTCCCCCGGCTGGATGGGCAGGAGCTCCTGCTGGGCCGAGACCCCCAGTTCCTGCTCCAACAGGGCGATCACCTTGAGGAGGTGTTCCGGGCGGTGGTTGCCGATATTGAAAATTTCGTATTTATCCAGGCCGGAGGTCAGCAGGCAAGCCACAATACCCTGCACCGCGTCGTCGATGTAGGTGAAATCCCGCTCCATCTCGCCGAAGTTGAAGACCTTGATGGGGCGGCCGGCCAGCATGGCGTCGGTGAACAGCCACATGGCCATGTCCGGGCGGCCCCAGGGACCGTAGACCGTAAACAGCCGCAGGCCCACCGTGGCCAGGCCGAACAAGTGGGTGTACGTATGGGCCATGAGTTCGCCGGCCCGCTTGGTGGCGGCATAGAGGCTGATGGGAGTGTCCACCCGCTGGTCCTCGGAGAAGGGCAGTTCCGTCAGACCGCCATAGACGCTGGAGCTGGACGCGTACACGAAGCGCTCGGCGTCATAGCGTTTGGCCAACTCCAGCAGATTGAGAAATCCTTCCAGGTTGGCTTTTTGGTACGCGAAGGGATTGATCAGGGAATAGCGCACCCCGGCCTGGGCGGCCAGATGGCAGATTTTGGGAGGCCGGTGGTCTTCAAACAACGCGGCCAGGCGGGGGAAATCGACCAGGTCCGCCTCCACCGACAAAAAATTGGGATGTTGCCGCAGTTCCCGGTCCCGATCCCGTTTCAGGGCCGGGGAATAATAGTCATTAAAATTGTCCAGACCGATGACCTTGGCGCCCTGGGCCAGCAGGCTCCGGGACACGTGGAAGCCGATGAACCCGGCACTGCCGGTTACCAGAACCGTGACTTCGCGCAGGTTGGACATATAAAAACCCCGGCCAGATTGTAGTCTATTCCCGACCCAGCCGCAAGGGTGGAGGAAAGGAAGGTTTTTTTAATGATAGGGCCGAGGGGAAAAGTTCAAGGTCCAGGTAATGAAAAATTGGCAAGGGATAAGACGTGAAAAAGGTAGGATCCCGCTCACTTTTCCGACTGAAACCGGTGCCTGGCTGGGAACAAAGGGGCTTTGGGCTAAAAATGGCGGGGGGGCCCTGGTGGAGAACGAACAGTGGGTGGCCCGATCATCGGTAATTTTTCTGGGCTTGTCCTCAGTCCACCGGCGGCCCGGAGCCGTTGCCCGCCACGATCATCAGGCACATGATGAACACGCCCATAGAGACGCCGGCCAGCAACCCCAACGAGAAAATGAGCATACCACGACCCTCCTCTATCCGCCTAATCGGTCGCACCGTAAAAAACTTTAAGGAAAAAATCTAGCCAAGCCAATTCCGCCCTATAATTGTCTAAGGAATATCCTTAGGGCATTCCCCTAGATTTGTCAAGTTTACTATGGAAAAATTTTTCCGGGGGGAGAAGAGTTGATCTTATGGCAAGAGCTTCCTGGATAAACCGGGCCAGGCTGACAGATTAACAGCCCGATTTTCTTGAAGATTATGGAATCGGGAGGAGAAGGAGAGGGAGGGAGGGACACCTGTTTGCTTTAATAACTTTTCCAGGGCAGGCACTCTGGAATAATGAGACCTCTGCGAAAATCATGGAGAACAGCCGCCCCCGGCTGTATTTTGCCGGCGAAGGACCTGCTCTACAAGTTATTGATGTTTTGAAAGATTTCTAGATTGATGAACGGATTTCCGCAGGTCTCATAATTTCTGAGAAAGGTCAGTCTGCAGTTTCAACCTTGAACTTTGAACCTTGAACCTTGAACTTTTCCAAGTAGACCTCCTTCATTTCGACCGGATAAGTTCCCAGATCCGATCCAGGTTCAGGTGGCTGCGCAGGGCCTCCTGAAAGGCCTGGAAGGACCAGGCCGGCGCGGCTGCGGCGCTTTCCGGCGCCAGCCCCAGGAGGGTCGAAACAAAGGCCTGGCGGAAGTCATCGGCATCGAAAAGGCCATGGACATAAGTCCCCATGATCAGGCCGCAGGGGCTCACCCAGCCGTCCGGACCCGCGCCCGGGCAGCCGTTGCGGGTGGTAATGGTCAAAGCCGGCCCCCCGGGCCCCCGGACCGTGGTGGCGCCCAGATGAATCTCGTAGCCGCTCACCTCCAGGCCGCACCCGGGCAACCCCAGCACCTGGCCCTGCACCTGGGTGGTGGTCTTGTCCCCCTCCAGCCGGGTGACAAGGGGCAAAAGCCCCAGACCCCTGGCCGTGCGGGGCTCCCCTTCCATCCCCAGGGTATCGTGCACCTCCTCCCCCAAAATCTGATAGCCCCCGCAAATCCCCAGCACCCGGCCGCCCTGCCGGGCGTGATCAACAATGGCCGCGGCCAGACCGGTTTCCTGCAAATAAATCAGGTCGCTGATGGTGTTTTTGGTGCCGGGGACAATCACCAGGTCCAGACCGGCCACCGCGGCGGGATGGTCCAGGTACGTCAGGGCCACCCGGGCATCCTGCTCCAGAGGCAAAAAATCGGTGTAATTGGACAGGTGGGGCAGGCGCACCACCCCCACCGCGGCCCGGTGGGAGTTGCCTGTGTCCACCCGCCGCTTCGGGAACTCCAGGGGCACGCTGTCTTCCTCCGGCAGGGCCAGGTCCGGCAAAAAAGGCACCACCCCCAGCACCGGCCGCGCCGTGCGCTTCTCGATGATTTCCACCCCCTCCCGAAAGAGGGCCGGGTCCCCCCGAAAGCGGTTGATGATGAACCCCTGCAGGAGCCGCCGTTCCGTGCGGGTCAGGAGGTGGAAGGAGCCGATGGTGGCTGCGAAGACCCCGCCCCGGTCGATGTCTGCGGCCAGGAGCGCGGCCGCGCCGACTTTTTTGGCCATGGAGAAGTTGACCAGGTCGTTTCGCCGCAGGTTCAGTTCCACCGCACTGCCCGCGCCTTCCAGGATGATGAGGTCGTGCTGCGCGGCCAGCCGTCGAAAACTTTTGGTCACCTGGCGCACCAGCCGGGGCTTGAGGCGATAGTAGTCTTCGGAGGTAAAATTTCCCAGTACCTGGCCGTGGAGGACCACCTGGGACCCCACCCCGGCGGTGGGTTTAAGCAATATGGGGTTCATGTCCACGTGGGGGGCCAGCCCCGCGGCCTGGGCCTGCACGGCCTGGGAGCGGCCCATCTCCCCGCCTTCCGGCGTTACAAAACTGTTCAAGGCCATGTTTTGGGCCTTGAAGGGCGCCACCCGGAGGCCCTCCTGGCGGAACAGGCGGCACAGCCCCGCCACCAGCAGACTTTTCCCCACGTCCGACCCGGCCCCCAGGATCATCAGGGGTCGGTAGTGCATAACCTTAATTTTTGATTCGGGTTTGAGGGGGGTTTCTGCCTGGGGATAAGACCCCTAAGTCCATCCTGTAACCGGGTCATGGGGTATTGGCACAGAACCGGTGCGTGATCATGCGGTAATGAAAGCCCGCGGCTGCTATGGATATCCCGATAGGAAAAAGCTGGCGATGGTGCAGGAGAAGACGCCCCAGGAAAGACCAGAAGGCCCGTCGTCCCGGTTCTTTAAAGCCCAACGAGAAGACGATTTTCAGAA
>CAZLRL010000248.1:0-4723 GCA_964561645.1 uncultured Desulfobacterales bacterium | reverse complement strand
TAGCCTCGCGGCTACATTTTGCCAGAAGCTCAGGAGTTAAGGGCATAATCGGTATGATCAATTTTCCGTCCTAACGCCTTGGATTATTTCAAACAACGCCAACGTATCCTGTTTGCAATAATCCAGCAGGTTCCGTCGCAGCCTCTGGGATTCCGCTTCCTCCAATTCACCTGTGCGTAAGGTGGCGTAGGCCAGGCTGGCCTGAAGGCCGGCGGCAATCTCCATACCCTCGTAGGCCATGTGGGGAACCAGGACAGGCAGGACGCTCTTGAGGGAATAGGAGCCACCGAACCCCGGATGCTGGACGTGGTTTTTGAGGACCCGGTGCAGGTCCCACAATCTGTCCTTGACGTTCTCCAGGCGCGGGGCATACGCAGGCAGCCAGCAGGCCAGGTCGTTGAGCCGACCCTCTTCGTAGCGGTGGTAAACGACAATATGCCCATGTCCTCCCCCATCCTCCAACACTTTCAGGAGGGATTCAAGAAAATTTTTCCGGGGGTCATGGGGATCGGCGGCCAGGAACTCATAATGCTCCAAGCCGGCGCCGGGATGTCTCTGTACATGCACCGACCACTGGAAGGGAATGGGTTCATACGGGCGCATCCCGGCGAAGATGGGCAGGGCCGGGCCATAGGTCTCAAAGTCCATGAAATAGAGGGGATAGCGCAACCGACTCAAGACCTCAGATAAGGCCCCGGAGATGGAAGCCTGCCCCCCCGCAACCACCGGCTCCTCAGGTTGACAGGAGGAAAGGAACTCGCACGGATATGGTTTCTTACAAAATTTACCGGGCTCGATCTCAGGAGGGGCCGCTGCGGCCAGGACCTGCCGCTGGGCCGCCAGGCTTGCCGGAATGTCGGCACTGTAAGCCCCCAAGATCGGAGTAAGCTCGGTGCGGGTGAATAACTGGTTCAGATCGTAGGCATGGCCGTCATAGACATAATCCCGATTGAGGTGCATGAGGCAGCTTTCCGCCGGCTTAAGGCCGCAGCCTTCCAGAACATACTTCTGCACGGCCACATCCAGATGATGATAGTCCTTGACCGAGTTGGAGGCCTTGACTTCGATGAGGCGCCAGCAATTCCCAGGGAGACGCTCCAACACATCCACTCGCACCAGGACATCATCAAAGATGAAGGCGGCTTCGAAGATCGCCGGAACGTCGGCGTCGGCCATAAGCGCCTGGGTTTGGGCCAGCGCTTCCCGGACTTGAAAGTATTCCCCCTTTATCCACACGCCCCCGGCAAAGGCCTGGGCGGCCAGTTTCCCCACCTGGTGACCTTCGGTCAGTCTGGCTTGCTGCACCTCATCTATCGGCGGCCGCGGAAGACTCCCATGGTGCAAATAGTACAACCGCTTGAGACATTGGCACCCGGCGATAAACTTGGATTTGGAGAGTCTTTGGTTCATAATGATGAAAAGGCTCCTTTATTTGCGGATCAAGTCAGATGATTACGGGGAAGGCTGATACCCGGAGCATATGGCTATCCAACATCGCAAAGAGTGTACCCGGCGATGGGTTCAAAAAATAACTCCCCCTCTTTATCAGATATGTCCTCCTGGTTGTTTATGACGGCAACGTCTTGCCAATATTGAATAGCAGCAAATATTTCATCTTTGATGCCTCTAAGCTCCTCAACCTGATTAAACAATCGCTCTATCTCATCCTTTTTTAGGCAAGGGAGCCACAGCATACCGATTGCGGATTTTTCGGCCAGCCTGCCATCCAGCCAATCCTGGCCAAGTTTATGAAAAAGAAGCTTTCGGAGAACATTGCAATCCGAATGAAATTTGGAGTCGGGTTTTCCCTTTAACTGAGCTAACTTGAATTCCCCGTTAAGCTTGACCTGAAAAACCTTGCCGCCTGAAGGTCCACACCTTTTGGCAAGTTCGGGTCGCGGGCTGGCAAACACAGAAAACCGACGGTTGGGAAATTCTTCCGGCCTCTTCCACTCCCATAAGTTATCCACCACATAAGGAACGTTTCCCGGAGGGCGCATGGTAGGTCGATATTCGTAAAGTCTTGTGGTCGTATCCGATTTTTCTATCAGAGATCTATAGATGCCAATATCAATGCTCATGAGTCGGTACCTCCTGCCCATAGTAAGGTGGTTGTTTACTTTTTAGGCTATTAAAATTATTTCTCATCAAAACCCCACCGGATGTTTCACTTCCCCACCTTTGTAGAGACACTCCTGCTCTAAATAGTCCAAAAACAGAAGGGCGTCAATACGTTCTCGGGTAAGTCTTAAGCGGCGTTCCACCAAGGTAAAATCCGCAGGCGTAAGCCTGACAAGTTTTGCCAACTTTGACTGACACCACATCTCACTGTGCTTGGGGAGATCAGCACCATGGACAGCCAGAATCTTCTGAAAAAGCATCCACGATTGAGGGGGCTTGAGGAAATCAAACCTGACCTTCAGATCGAAACGACGGAAGATGGCGTGATCCAAGGTCTCCATAAGGTTGGTGGCGCAGAAAAACAAGCCCCCAAAGTTTTCCACCTGGACCAAGAGCTCGTTGACCTTGGTTATTTCCCAGGAATGCCGTGCCTTGAGGCGATCCTGAAGGAAACTGTCGGCTTCGTCCAGAAAGAGAATGCTGTCTGGCGACTCGGCTTCCTGGAACATGAAGGCCAGATGTTGCTCTGTTTGTCCTACATAGGGGTCAAGAATATCGGAGGCTTTTCTGGCAATTACTTTTTTCTGCAAACATTCAGCCAAATAATGGACAAACGCAGTTTTCCCGGTCCCCGAAGGACCATGCAGACAGACCTTGATGATGGGTTCGTCCCGGCAAACTTCCACCAGTCTTGCCAAGTTAAGGTCAGTATTGAGAAAGGCTAAATCGTACACCTGAGTTTTTGGTCTGGAGATGGATAGGCTCGCAGGAAGGCCCATGGCCTTGTGGAGATTACGGACTACCCGGGTGAGGACCTGCTCGGAAGAAATCTGGTTCTGTCCCCCCATCAGACCGGCCACCCTGAAGGCTTTCTCAAGGTGCCCGGGGACGATGTGCGGATTGTTGCCCATGGCCTCCAAGCACTCTTCTCTTATCTCCAAACCGGGCATCATCTTGCGCAATATCTGCCGGCGCACCCCCGAGGGAGGGATGGGAACTTCCAAGACAAGGTCGAAGCGGCGAAGAAAGGCGGGATCTATCTGTTCCACGCAGTTGCTGATCCAGAAGGCCGGAACCTTATTGTTCTCCAGAACGCGGTTGGTCCAACTCTTATGTAGCCCGGAGCGCACTACCAATCCCAAAACTCCATGAGATTCGGAGGGGAAGATATCTTCAATCTCATCGAAGAGGATGAGGCAATCTCTTCTGCGAGAAAAAAGGCTCTGACAAAGCAAGTAGGAGCGGAACCGTTGCTCTTCGGAAGCCGGGTCACAATCGGTATCTTGGTTGCTAACCTCATAGAGGGATAAGCCCAAATGGCTGGCTACCACCTTGACCAATTCGGTTTTCCCGGTCCCCGGAGGGCCATAGATGAGGATATTGACTCCGACCATCCCCTTCTGCACCGAAGCTGCCAACAAGGATTTGACGATCTTTAGGTCATCTCCTAAGTGGTCGAAATCGGACATAGCTAATTGGGGGGTGGGCACTTTGCAGAAGAAGGTGGAGAGAGCGCTGTCTATTTCGGCATAGGGGTCTTGGAGGATGTGAGCCAGACCATCGAGGGCTTCCAAACGGTCTGGAATATCAAGGGAACGCCTCTTTCTCTGTAAGTCTATAAGGCCAGAGGAGCACAAAGGACCGTCAAATTTAAGGGCTTCAGAAATATGTTCCGGCTTGATCTGGAGAATGAAAGAGAGATAATTGATGAGCTTGGGGATACTGAAAGCCCCGAGATATTCCAAGGCTTCGCGCAATCCAGGGTTACTTTGCACTATGACGGTAAATAAAAGTATCTCCCTTTCATATTCTGATAACCCGATCATCTGGCCAATTTTATTTATATTATTGAATAGCGGATCGTTAATAGATCTTGTAGGACGTTTTTCTAAAACAGTAAGTTGGGCTTTCATGATTAGAAACAGTTCTGCGGGAAGAATTTCTTCTGGATTTATATTGTCAAGCCCAATAACCTGGAAAATATATTCTTCTCCGGTTGCGAATGACTTGTATAGGCGCTTAAAAGCCTGTGGATGTAACAGTGCTCTTAAAGACCAAATGGCCGCTAATATATCGGCCTCATCCTCAACATTCGACTTTTTTTGACTATTCATGAGAATATTATAACCTGTTCCCCCCCTATTTGTAACCTAAAGGAGGTGAAGTTTTTTGAAGCCTACAATTTTCTCAGTTGCAGATTTGGAGCCGTGGCGTGGGAAAGATTAACCCGGACAGCCCGAGATAAGGCTATAAAGCAGTATAAAGCAGAGAGTTCTCAGGCACAGGAGCACAATTCCTTCCCGAAAATCTTGAGGTACATACCGGTTGCCATGCCCATGCCGCATCGAAAAATTCAAATTCCGTCAATGCAACCTCACTTGCCAATAGAGAAACCTATTGAAATTCCTCGAAAATTTATGATACCCTCTGTATATGGAAAGTTTTTTCCTCTGCATTAAATCCCGCCAATTTCTGAAATCCTCCTGCCTTTCTGATTTTGAGGACTGGTCCCATCAACCGTGCGCTGTCAGGTAGTCAGCGTCTTTTCGGGGTGTTTTATTCGGGGAAGGCATATTTAGACCAGGGGGGGAGGAGTCCCGTC
>CAZLRL010000247.1:0-4727 GCA_964561645.1 uncultured Desulfobacterales bacterium | reverse complement strand
CTGAGCGCAGCGAAGGGTCTAGATTCTTCGGTCGCAAGCTCCCTCAGAATGACAGTTTTGGGTCAATGGTTAAAAGTTAAAACCTGTGGCAGGCTTCCAATAATAACCAAAGTTTTTTACAAAAAACCATGAAACAAATCGGCATCTACTACCACCGCTCCTTCAGCCGCAAGAGCTATATGACCATCGGCAACCGCCTGCGGGATTTTCCCGAGGCCCTGGACGAGCTACTAAAACTCCCCAACGTCACCCTGTTCGAATCCCCCCGGGTCGCAGAAGAACTCATTTTAAAGGTGCACGCGCCGGAAATGATCCCCATGGTGGCCCGGGACGGCATGTGCTCCACGGCCTACGAATCGGTGGGGGGCGTGGTCGCGGCCATGGAGGATCTGGCCCGGGGCAAGATCGACCGGGCCTTCTGCTTCATCGGCGCGGGCGGCCACCACTCAGGCTACCGCCAGTTCTGGGGCGCCTGCTGCTTCAACGACGTGGTCATCGCCCTGACCCACGTCCGCGAGACCACGCCCTGGCGCCGCGTCGCCATCGTGGACACCGACGCGCACCACGGCGACGGCACCCGCCAGTTGGTGCGGGACGACCCGGAGGTGCTGCACATCTGCTTCTGCGGCTCGGATTACGTCTCCCCCGACGGCACCAAGGTGGACGTGGACGTCTACCGCCTGGGATGGAAAACCGACGTCAACAAGCTCTACGTGGACAAGGTGCGCCGGGAGCTGCCCCGCATTCCGGAATTCAAGCCCGACCTCCTGGTGTGGTATTACGGCTTTGACACCCATAGAGACGATTATGGCTCCATCGGGCTCACCGAGCCGGCCTTCCTGGAGATCTGCGACCTGATGGTCTTTGTTGCCGAGGAACTGGGCATCCCGCTGCAGGTGGTCCTGGGCGGCGGCTCGCTCCCCCAACTGGCCTTTTCCACCATCCCCCCGATCATCAAGAGATTGGCAGCCGACTGAAAGACAAACTGCAGTAGGCCTTCCCCCCTTCCGGTCCTGCCCTCGCACCGCGTCCACCTGACTTTGGACCCCAGGTAAAGTTTTTGCCTCTTGGGCCCCTCTCAATAACAAATCTTAAGGCTCCCCCTCCACCGGCAGGTAGCTGCCTCACCGGTCTTGGATCCGTGACCAAGCCTTCTCATCCTCAGGCGATCCGGTTTACCGGGGCCTCCTAGATGTGCAGAAATTTTTCGGCAGAGTTGTTTTTCCCCGATTCATACATATCTTATGGCTAAGTTTGCTAACAGGGAGGTACGACTATGGCTGGACCGGTTGTAGAAAAAATTCACCAGGGTTACAAGGTGGATGGAGTCGAGTTGCTCCGGAAAAATTGCGGCTGCGGCGGCCTGACCGGGCCGGGAGGCTACGGAGTCGGCGACTGCTGCATGACCTACTCCACCGTCAAGCACGAAGGGAACACTTATTATTTTGTGGCCAAATACACCACGCCCAATACTACGATGAACATCGAGTATGGCTATCGGGTGAAAAAAGACGGTACCGAAGTGGACGTCCACGTCTATGACACCAAGGGCCCGAAGAACTTCCAGTACGGCGGCGCCCCGCCCCCGGATATATCGGTTTGGAAGGAGAAGGGCTGGGAGGTAGCCGATCGCTTTGAACGCAACATCGAGGGCACCGGCGAGCCCATGCCCGAATGGTGCAGCCCCGAGGCTTGTCTGCGGCCGGACAAGGGCCTCGAGTCGCCCCACGGGGAAAAGAAGTAGGAAAACCTGAGGAGGACCGGGATTTGATCCCGGTCTTCCCCTTGCACCATTATCCAGTCGGCTCCAGGACCAGGTCGAAGGTACCTTCGGTCTGGGCTTCCCGGGGGTAGTGCTGGGTGACCAGGGTCTGGTACCCGGGGGCCGAAATCCGCATGTGGATATGCGGCGGCCGGAAGGAGTACTGGGGCGGGAAATTGCTCTCGAACCGGTATTTACCGGATTTTTCCGCGTATACCGTGGCCCGGTGGTCATCATCATAGTTGCCGTCCGGCGCGGCCAGCCAGAACTCCAGTTGCGCGCCGGGGATGGGGCGGCAGGTGGTGGATTTGACCACACCGCTTAAGACATAGCCCTGGCCGACGCCGGTGCGCTCCGGCGCGCCGGGCTTATAAAAGGGCCCCAGGGCTTGCTGCTCGGTGGGCTCGCACTTCTGTGCAGATCTCCCGCTCGCCGTGGTTAGACCGACGAGCAGGGGCATCAGTAAAAAGCTCCACACCATCTTCATGAGTTCTCCTCCTGTACCTTTTTCCACTGGATGTGACCATCAGACGAAAAATCCGCTTGATTCATGAAAGAGCCGGTTTTCCTTTAAAAATAATTCCGTGCCCACCTTTGTCAACGCGGGTCCCCATCGGCGACTGAGCCAGGCCGCGGTCATTGCTTTTTCCAAGTCATTTCGGTATATTTAGTATGTTAAAGTTTTGACGTTAATTGAAAATTTATAAGCTGAATTTATGTTTGCGGACCGTTTACAAAATCTGGAAAAACAATACGCCGACCTGGAAGAGCGTCTGGCCGACCCCGAGGTCATCCGGGCCCAGGACGTGTACCAGAAACTCATGAAGGAGCACGCCGAGCTGGCGCCCCTGGTGCAGGCCTTTCGGCGTTACAAACAACTCCAGCAGGAGCTGGCGGACAGCCAGTCCCTGCTCAGGGAAGACTCCGACGAAGAGTTCAAGGCCCTGGCCCGGGAGGAAGTGGAGTTTTTGAAGGACGAGATCGCCCGGGTCGAAGAGGAACTCCGGGTGCTGCTGCTGCCCAAAGACCCGAACGACGAGAGAAACGTGCTCCTGGAAATCCGGGCCGGCACCGGCGGGGAGGAAGCCGCGCTCTTCGCGGCCGACCTTTTCCGCATGTACAGCCGCCTGGCGGAACGCCGGGGCTGGAAGCTGGAGATTATGAGCCATTCCCCTACCGGTCTGGGGGGCTTGAAGGAAATCATCGCCTTGGTGGCGGGGGACCGGGTGTATAGCCAGCTCAAATACGAAAGCGGCACCCATCGGGTCCAGCGGGTGCCGGAGACCGAATCCCAGGGCCGCATCCACACCTCCGCGGTGACCGTGGCCGTCCTGCCCGAGGCCGAAGATGTGGACGTGCAGATCAACCCCGAGGAACTGCGCGTCGATGTGTACCGTTCCTCCGGGCCCGGCGGCCAATCCGTCAACACCACGGACTCCGCGGTGCGTATCACCCACCTGCCCACCGGCCTGGTGGTCACCTGCCAGGACGAAAAGTCCCAGCACAAGAACAAGGCCAAGGCCCTCAAGGTTCTCAAGGCCCGCGTGTTTGACCTGAAACAGCAGGAGCAGCAGCGCCAGATCGCCCAGGAGCGGAAAAGCCAGGTGGGCACCGGAGACCGCAGCGGGCGCATCCGCACTTACAATTTTCCCCAGGGCCGGGTGACGGACCACCGCATCGGCCTCACCCTCCACCGTTTGCCGGAAGTTTTGCAGGGCGACATGGACGAACTTATCCAGTCTCTGTCCACCCACTATCGGGCTCAGGCCTTGCAGGGTTAGTGGTTTTCTGTTTTCGGTTTTCGGTTAAAGACTTGATATTTTATAAGATCAGGGGGATGATCTGAAAATTATAAAGGTTGTTAACCTTGCGATTAACATCTTTAATTGATTCAAATCCTCATTATCGGATAAAAAATCAGTGGTCAATCAAAAAAATATGTCCCCTTACGAAGTAGCAGTTAAAATGTATCATAGGGAGCACGATCGTTGGAGGCACTGGGCATTATTCTTTTTTGGATTTATTACAGGTACTTTTCTTTTATATGAGAAGTATAATACAATATTTCCATTCTGGCTTCCCTGCTTTATTTCTTCATTCATTAGCGGAATATGGGTAGTTGTTGCTCAAAATATTCGAGCTACAACCGAATCTTGGATGAGGGTTATTAAGCATATTGAATGTGGACAAGTAAAAGTATTTCATAAATTTAACGAAGAACTTCATAGTTATAACATAATTGACCGCAAAGAAGATCTATTAACCACCTTATTTTGTTGGAAGGTTAATATATGGCATAGTACAACTAAGATTTTAGCTCGTTTAGGAGCTTTAGCTTCTTTTTTATTTTTTATAGTAGGAGTATCAGTATTGGTTAGCCATTTATCACTAGTTTTATTGTTAATACTTTTTATTTTTATATATATCATAATTTGTGTTATCTTCTACTATAAGAATTGTAAACTTGCATCACATATCAAGTGAAATAATTTAATTGAGAAATAACTATCTTCGTAATCATAAAGTTATTAAATTCACATAATTTTCAACATTAATAACTATTCCAACAAAATCGTATACCGAATAAATGCCACCCACTCCCGCCACCTGGACGGTCCTGGCGCTCTTGCGCTGGACCACCGGGTATTTTGAGGAAAAAGGCGTCCCCGAGCCCCGGGCTTCTGCGGAAATACTTTTGGCCCACACCTTGGGTCTGGGCCGTCTGGACCTCTACCTGCGCCACGACCAGCCCCTCACCGCCGAAGAGCTGGCCACCTTCAAAGCCCTTATCCTGCGCCGCCGTTTGGGGGAACCGGTGGCCTACCTCACCGGCCACAAGGAATTCTGGTCCCTGGATTTTTTGGTAAGCCCCGCCACCCTCATCCCGCGGCCCGAAACCGAGGTGCTGGTGGAGGCGGTACTGGAGGGTTGTGGGGGAAGGGGGTTCCCACGGGCGGGGAGCCCA
>CAZLRL010000246.1:0-4727 GCA_964561645.1 uncultured Desulfobacterales bacterium | reverse complement strand
CCATCGCGGGCACCCGTCACCGGGGCGCCACCACCGAAGAAGACCAGGGCCTGGAGGCCGATCTGCTGGCCGACCCCAAGGAGCGGGCCGAGCACATCATGCTGGTGGACCTGGGCCGCAACGACGTGGGCCGGGTGGCCACCATCGGCACGGTGCGCGTGCCCGAGCTCTTTTCCGTGGAGCGTTATTCCCACGTCATGCACCTGGTCTCCCAGGTGGAAGGGGAGTTGGCCCCGGGCGAGGACGGCCTGTCCCTGTTGAGAGCCACCTTTCCCGCGGGCACGGTGGCCGGCGCGCCCAAGGTCCGGGCCATGGAGATCATCGAAGAGTTGGAGCCCACCCGCCGGGGTCCCTATGCCGGCGCCGTGGGCTACCTGGGCTTCAGCGGCAACCTGGATTTTTGCATCAACATCCGGAGCTTCACGGTGCACAACGGCCAAGCTTACTTGCAGGTGGGCGCGGGCATCGTGGCCGACTCCGATCCGGCCCGGGAATACCAGGAGACTGTGAACAAGGCTATGGCCATGATGCGGGCCCTGGAACTGGCGGAGGAAGGGTTGTGGTAGGATGAGCTAGGGGCTATGAGCTTTGAGCTTTGAGTTTGGGCTTCAGAGCTGAAAGCTGATAGCTGAAAGCTGATAGCAATTGGCTTAAAACTTATGGCTGGAAGAAAAAGTGAGATCCTATCATCACTTAAAAAACGGCAGGATTAGAAATGCTAGTAATGATAGACAATTACGACTCCTTTACTTATAACCTGGTGCAGTATTTCGGGCAGTTGGGGGTCGAGGTGCTGGTTTTTCGCAACGACCAGATCGATATTCCAGGTCTCGAGCGCCTGGGGATGAGCCAGATGGTCGTTTCTCCGGGGCCGGGCTCTCCCAAGGATGCGGGCATCTCGGTGGCGGCCATCCGCCATTTCGGGGGGAAGATACCCATCCTGGGGGTGTGTCTGGGACACCAGGCCATCGGCGAGGCCTTCGGTGGCGACGTGGTGCGGGCCTCCCGCCTGATGCACGGGAAAACCTCTCTCATCTATCATGATGACCGGGATATTTTCCGGGGCATCCCTTCTCCTTTTGAGGCCACCCGCTATCATTCCCTGATCGTCAACCGGGACACTTTGCCTGACTGTCTGTTGGTGTCGGCCCAAACCGCGGTAGGGGAAATCATGGGTTTGCGGCATCGAGAACATGCCATCTTTGGGGTGCAGTTTCACCCTGAATCCATCCTCACCGGAGAAGGCATGAATATTTTGAATAATTTCCTCAGAAGACTGCGCGGTTGAGATATAGGCGGGGGTGCATTTAGCGGCTTTTTCCTATATGGTGGAATTAGAATAACTTCTCTTTATCCTGACCCGGACGGGTTGAGGTTAATCCTGACGACGGTGCCTCATGTCCTCGAAGAAAAAAGCCCCACAAAATCAGCCATCGCAAGAAATTTTGGAGCCCTCCCAGGAGACTCCTCCTCGCAAGGAATTCGACATTGATATCTACCGGGCCTGGTGCAAACAGTGCGGCCTGTGCGCCGCGTTCTGTCCCCGTCAGTGTCTGGCTTTGAACGAGGAGGGCGCCCCGGTGGTGGTGGACCCCGAGCGCTGTACCGGCTGCGGCTGGTGCGAACTGCACTGCCCGGATTTTGCCATCAGCGTCAGGGAATGTCTGCCGGAAAAGTCTGAGGAAGAGGCGGATTAGGTGGGAGCTATCAGCTGTCAGTTAAAGCGACTGTGCTGAAAGCTGATTGACGAAAGCTGAAAGTTTTAAAAACCTGTTTGAGGGCAAAACGCAGGACTTTCGCAATCTCAAGGTTTGGCAAAAAAGTCATTCTCTGGCCTTGGGATTATGCAAGGTCACTGAAAATTTTTCATTAAAAAGCTGCAAGCTGACGGTTGAAAGCTGAGAGCCGAAAATGACTGATCTAAAAAATTCCGGCCTACCCGTTCTGCTCCAGGGCAATGAGGCCATGGTGGAAGGAGCCCTGGCGGCAGGCTGCCGCTTTTTTGCGGGCTATCCCATTACCCCGGCCACTGAGATCAGCGAAATGATGAGTGTGCGCCTGCCCGCGCTGGGAGGCACCTTCATTCAGATGGAGGACGAAATCGCTTCGATGGCCGCGGTCATCGGCGCCTCCCTGGCGGGCGTCAAGGCCATGACCGCCACCAGCGGGCCGGGGTTTTCCCTGATGCAGGAAAATCTGGGCTTTGCCTGCATGGCCGAGGTGCCCTGCGTCATCGTGGATGTCATGCGCGGCGGGCCCAGCACCGGGCTGCCCACCCGGGTGTCCCAGGGGGATGTGCAGCAGGCCCGCTGGGGCACCCACGGCGATCATCCCATAATCGTGCTGGCGGTATCCACCACCTGGGACTGCTTCGAGGTCACGGTGAAAGCCTTCAATCTGTCGGAGAAATACCGCACGCCCGTGATTATCCTGTCGGACGAAGTGGTGGCCCACACCCGGGAAAAAATCGTCTTGCCACCCCCCGAAACCCTGGAGGTGGTGGACCGGGTCCGGCCCACCATGCCCCCGGAATGGTACATCCCCTATGAGGATTCCCCCCGGGGAGTGCCGCCCATGGCTCCCTTCGGCGCGGGCTACCGCTACCATGTCACCGGCCTGGTTCATGACGTGCGGGGCTTTCCCACCGAGCGCGCCGATGAGATCGTGCCCTTCATGAACCGACTGTTCCGCAAGATCCACCAGCACTTTTTCGATATCCAGATGGTGGACGGGCATCTCACCGAAGACGCCGAAGTGCTGGTGGTGGCCTACGGCGCGGTGGCCCGTTCCGCCAAACGGGCCGTGAATGACGCCCGGGAACGGGGCGTCAAGGCCGGGCTCTTCAAACTCATCACCCTGTGGCCCTTTCCCCGGTGGCTGCTGACGCCCCTTTTGAAGAAGGTCCGGGCCGTCCTCGTGCCCGAGCTCAATATGGGCCAGATCTCCCGGGAAGTGAAGCGCATCAATCAGGGCCTGACCAGGATCGAAAAGCTGAACCGCGTGGACGGCGGTCTCATTACTCCGAAAGAGATTCTGGATCGGTTGGTGAAACTTTAGTGTTTGATTGGTCAGTTTTGATTTTTATGTCTAGGTCATATCAATAAAAATTTATCATTATCTGGATGGTAGATTAAGGCATTGAAATGTTTCAAGCAAATGGGACATCCAGTTTGGTATCAATTATTACAGCCTTTTTGTTGGCTTTAATTATTACCTATATATTAAACAAAGTTTCAAAGAAAATATTAGGTAAAAAATATAATTTAAGAAAAACTGCTATCCGAGCATTTATTTATGATACTTTAATTATCCTTATATTATTTTATCTTCTTATTTTTTCTAGAGGTTATTCATCTTATGATAATCTAATAATGCCAATAATTGTTTTTGTAGTTTTTTATTTACCTTTTTTGCTTATATATTTATTTAGTGATCTAAAGAAAGCTAAAATCAAAGGCCCTAATATAGCTAAGATTAATCTTAGTGAAGAAACAAAGAAATGTCCAAAATGTGCTGATACAATAAAGCTTGAAGCTCGAAAATGTAGATTTTGTGGCTACCTCTTTGAAGAGGAAGGTCCCCATTGTGAAGCATCACTACAAGATATGGGTAAATAAGGTTTTTATGCTGCGCTTTACAAACCAGGAAAGAATTCGGCGGGCCGTGCCCGCCCTACATAAAAACTAACTGCTGAGAGCTAAAACCATGGCCGAAGTTACCAAACTCATTCACAAGTATCTGCGGCACGAGAAGAAATTTCCCCATGTCTGGTGTCCGGGATGCAGTAAGGGCGTATTTAGATTGAGCGTTATTTAGGCTGAATTCTATGAAACTTGATGAATTGATTAAACAAAAACGGGAAGAGATCCTCCGCCTGGCTGCAATCCATGGGGCTAAAAATGTGCGTCTTTTCGGTTCTGCGGCCAGAGGAGAGGCTGACGCCGAAAGCGATCTGGACGTCCTTGTTGACCTGGAGCCGGGGCGGAGTTTGCTTGATCTGGGCGGGCTGCTCGTGGACTTACAAGACCTTTTGGGCCGGGAGGTGGATGTGGTCACCGAAAAAGGCTTGCGGCCCCGCCTCCGGGAGCGCGTTTTGAAAGAAGCAGTGCCCTTATGAGAAATGCCCGCGAGTATTTGCTGGATATCTTGGAGGCCATTGAACGCATCGAGAAATATACCATGGCCGAAGTCACCAAACTCATTCACAAGTATCTGCGGCACGAAAAAAAGTTCCCCCATGTCTGGTGTCCGGGGTGTGGAACGGGATCAAACGAGGCTACTGCTGCTAAAAACCCTTGGCAAACTCAGTGCGGTGGAGGATCGCCGTGAAACTCGATGAACTCATTAAAGAAAAACGGGAGGAAATTCTGGCTCTGGCCGCCAAACATGGAGCCCGGAATGTCCGAATTTTCGGTTCTGTGGCCAGGGATGAGGCTGGACCGGAAAGCGATGTTGATTTCCTTATTGATTTAGGTCCAAACCGTACCCCGTGGTTTCCCGGTGGCCTCATTATCGATTTAGAAAACCTGTTGGGCTGCAAAGTGGATGTTATCACCGAGAAGGGGTTGAAGAAAAGGATTCGTAGCCGGGTATTGCAAGAAGCGGTGCCATTATAAGGGAAGACCGGGAAAGATTACGGGATATCAGGGCAGCCATTGAGGAAATTGAAAAGTATGCTGCCCGGGGCCAGGCTGCGTTTGTGGCCGACGAACTCCTACAGGTTTGGA
>CAZLRL010000245.1:0-4771 GCA_964561645.1 uncultured Desulfobacterales bacterium | reverse complement strand
GAAGCCTGCGGCTACATTTTGCAAGAAGCTCAGGAGTTAAGGGCATAATCGGTTTGGAGAATTTCGATCCGAACCGCCACCAGATGGTTTATTCTCAAGAGGGCTGAAAAATTATCGTTGACCATGGAGAAGGGCATGTCTTCTTCCCCTAAAAATGCTTCCACCTCGCCCGATATCACTGCGTTCGACGACCAGTATTGCTTTGTCTGCGGCTCGCAAAATCCGCAAGGCCTGAAAATCAAGGTGACCTATATTCCCGAGGACAGGGCCGCGGAAACCGAACTGGCCCTGCCCAAGGAATACCAGGGCTGGGCCGAGGTCATCCATGGGGGAATTTTATCCACCCTGCTGGATGAAATGATGGCCCACGCGGTGTGGCATTTTGCCGGGCCGGGGGTGACCCTGAGCATGGAGGTGCGCTTCTATCATCCCCTCAAGCCCGGTGAAGCCATCCGGGTCCGGGGAGTGCTCACCTCCGCCAACGGGCGCCGCCGGGCCGCGGAGGCGGAAATCACCCGCAGCCATGATCTGCGCAAGATCGCCAGCGCCAAAAGCCGCTTTCTGCTGCTGGAGGGCCGGAGTGGCTCCGAGGGCAAGACGGAGTGAAAAGGCCATGTAGGGTGCGTCTTACGCACCATGAATGAATGTTGCGGTATTAAATTCTCCTTTGATTGGAGATAAATCCCGCCTCCAACGGTGCACAGGTGAGGACACCTGTGCCACCTGGCCTTTTTGGTTTTGAATAGAGCGCCGGCTCACGAGCGACTTTTTATTAATTGCAGCACCGGCGCGGCGACACCGCGTTCTTTAGCGGGAACTTATGAATTATTTCAGTTGCCGGATATGAGCCTTTGAAAATTTTCCTTGCCGGACTTTTGGTCGTCTTCCTGCTGTGGGGCCCGGCACCGGCCCAGGCAACAGAAGCCTCCTCTCCGCCGGCCCCGATCACCCAACCCAAATCTGACTCCGGGACCTCCCTCCCCAATACCACCGGGCCCATCGTCACCGATGAGGCCGTTATCCAACCCCATAAAACCTGGTGTGTGCAGATTACACCCACCGCGTATTTCGTGGGGGGCGTCTTCAACTCCCATTGGCAGCGGCGTCCCGTGGGAGCCGACCAGCGCACCAGGAAACAGCGGGTTGCGGACGCCGGAGACTACCGGTCCCTGCAGATACCGGTGCAGGTGTTTTACGGCCTGGGGCCCCGGATGGATGTTTCGGCTACAATCCCTTTCATCCAGAACTGGGCCTCCAATGTGGGACCACAAAGCCGCGCCGCCACCTTCGGCAGCCTGGGAGACAGCAGTCTCAGCCTGAGATATAGGTTTCTGGACGGCAAAACCACCGCGCCCACAGTGGCCGGATATGTGTCGGTACTGTTCCCCACCGGCCATGCCGGCAACCTGGAACCCAAGCTGCTGGGCATCGATCAAACGGGGAACGGCGCCTTTGCCTTTACCTGGGGCCTCGATTATTTCATCTACCTCCCCAAAGGGCCGATCCTGTTTTATGCCAACGTCTGGTACACCAATTTTGCCGACGGCCGGGTCAACGGCGCCCCAGTCCATTATCCGGACCAGATCACCGTTAACCTGGCCTTTGAAGTGCCTCTACAAAACTCCCCGAAAAATCGCTGGGCCTTTCTCCTGGAAGTTCTCAGCACCTGGGATGCCGGGCGCCTGTTCGGGCCGAAAGCCAATCAGCCTTCCACGGCCATCGTCAGCATCCTGCCGGCTCTGGAGTTTCTGCCCACCTCCCGCTTCACCATGGCTCTCGGGGTGCAGGTGGACCTTTTCGGCAAGAACACCCACTACACTTACACTCCCACCCTGGCCTGGTTTATCAATTTTTAGCTGGCTTGATAGCCAAAAATAAACCGGCGGAAATGGGGCCAGGGTCATTTCCCAGAAATACCTTACTCAATTACAAGACCTTCAGCCCCTACCCCGGCGGGAGGGGGTCGGAGGGAGGTGGAATTATTAATAAGAAACATATTAAGGAACCGATCCGGAGTAAGGATTCAACCTGTTTTGCCAAAAACATTGACCGAGCCACCCGGAAGGCATCAAAATAGATAAAATTTTTTAAGGCCGCGGGGTTCCTGGATAGTCTCTTACTGCAATCCTCCCAGGAGATCGCGGGGAAGAAGGAAATTTGGCATGGACAACTCATTAGATTTCTTCATAAATTTCTGCTTTACCATCTGGCAGTTTCGCATCATTCTGACCAGTCTCTTCGTGCTCATCCTCGTGGGCGGCGTGCTCTTTGCAAAAGTTGAAAAGATTTCCTGGGAATACGGTATCTACTTCGCCCTGGAAACCGCCCTGACCATAGGGTTTGGCGACATTGTCGGCCAGACCCGTCTAGGGCGGATCATTACCCTGATGGTGGGTTTTTTGGGCCTGGTTCTCTTCGGTATCTTGGTGGCCAAGGCTACCTATGCCCTGCAGCTTACCCTCGGGTCTCCAAAACTGTTTTAAAATTTTTATATTGCACAAGGCGGGATGCGCTTCGCTTTCCCGCCCTACGTCTTCAATGCTATGCTTCAGGTTATTATTCTGATGGTGGGGAAAACCCGGGAAGCTTTTATTCAGGAAGGGCTGAGCTTTTATGCCAGGCGCCTGAAGCCATTTTTCCATCTTACCCTGAAAGCTGTCCGGGAGGAAAAAGAAAGGAAAAACCTCCCCGCGGAAGTGATCAAAGCCAGGGAGGGGGAGGGGTTACGGGCAAAGATGCCCCCCAGGGCCTACACCGTGGCCCTGGACCCCAAAGGAAAAGAATATACCACCGAAGCCTTCGCGGCCTGGCTGGCCCAACGGCAGGAAGACAGCCGACCTCTGGTCTTTCTCATCGGCGGGCACCTGGGGTTGGACGAGGCCACTTTGGCCGCGGCCCAGGAGAAGTTAGCCCTGTCCCGCCTGACCCTGACCCACGAACTGTCCCGCCTGGTGCTCCTGGAACAGCTCTACCGGGCCCAAACCATCCTCAGGGGCCATCCGTATCATGTGTAAAGACGGTTTTCGGTTTTCGGTGAAAGTAATTAAGTAAACAATAGGTTGGGACAGCCGCGGTTCCATTCGAACAGAAACTGCATCAAAGAGGTGAATTTTCAGCTTCGGGCAAACGTCTACCTCCACAGCTAAAAACCTGTGCTCCCACTTCTTAATGTTAGGAGATAGGAGGAGGGACATTGAGGGAGGGGGCAGGAGTCCGCGACCCTGGCCCCCTCCCTCAACAAAACTTTTCCCGGGTTAAATCGACTGGACTTCCTTGACCCCGGGAACTTCTTTCATGAGAGCCCGTTCCACGCCCTGTTTCAGGGTCATCTGGGACATGGGGCACCCCTGGCAGGCGCCGGTTAGTTGAACCTTCACAATCCCGTCATCGGTGACATCAATAAGTTTAATATCGCCACCGTCCCGCTGCAAAAAGGGGCGGATTTTCGCCAAAGCTTGTTCTACGTCTTGTTTCATAACAGCCTCCGAATTCATTTATAAAAATATAACCATGATACGTCGGGTTGTAAAGGGAAGTTCCCAAGTTATCTCCCCCGTGATCACGGGGCCAGCGCAAAAGTGACGGTCAGGCGGGCCCGATAAGTCAGTTCCCCCACCTCGATGGGAGTTCTGGCCTCCCGCTCCATGTCCGAGGCTGGGGCCGCCTTGGCCATCCGGAAGGCCCGGGGCTGGATGGGGTGGGCGGTGGTGATTTTGGTTACCCGCTTGACCTTGAGGCCGGAGGCCTGAGCCAGGGCCTCGGCCAACTGGCGGGCCCGCTCCAGGGCCTGGACCGCGGCCTGGCGCTGCAGGTCCTCCTGCTGGGTGTGGCTGAAATAAGGCCCTTGCACCTGATTGGCGCCGTTTTTCAGGGCCGTATCCGCCACCAGGCCGATGTTTTTGAGATCCCGCAGTTCCACCTCGAAGCGGTGGGAGGCCCGGTAGCCGACGATTTCGTCGGTCCTGGTTTTCTCTTTCCCCTTGACCTTTTCCACTCGCTTGAACCGGGGCATGACTTGATATTGCAGGGTTTTCACCTGGTCTTCCTTGCCCAGGATCTTTTTGACGGCGGCCAGAAACGTCTCGGCTTCCTTGGCGTTCATCTGGGCCGCTTCTTTGGCTTGAGCCGCCTCAGTCACCACGGTAAAGTGCAAAGTGGCTTTATCGGGCTTTACCTGCACCTCACCTTCGCTTTCCAGTTCCACGGTGGTGTCCTGGTTCTTGTCCGCGGCCGCGGCGATCAGGGGAGAAAAGGCCAGGATCAGGCCCAGAGTCAAAAGCCACAACAATCCCTGCCGCAAAAATAGAAAAAGGTATGTCCTCTGAGAAGCTAGCCGATGAGTGGGGTTAAAACTGCCTCTGGTGGTCATGCTAATTCCCCTTTTGCGTAAGTTACCGTTCTTTGGATTGTGCGGAGACTGCTGTCGTTAACCTAAAAGGAATCGGCGGGCAGTGCCCGCCCTACATTTTCATCTTTTATTTGACAAGCTAAGTGGCCGCAAAAAATTGAGATTTTCGAGATCCTGGTTCTGTCTTTGGCCTCCTCAAAATGACAAGAACAAAATGTCGCCTCGTCTCTATTTTTATATAAAAAATTACGATTATTTCTTTAACTCTAAAACCACGCCAATGATTTCGAGTCCTTAAGTGCTTGATGAATCAAGCCCTTACAGGGGATGGAGGTGGGTTAAAATGTAGGGCGGGAAAGCGAAGCGCCTCCCGCCATGAGGCGCACCACGAATAGATAGAAGCTCTTAAGAGAGCCTTGCAAA
>CAZLRL010000244.1:0-4805 GCA_964561645.1 uncultured Desulfobacterales bacterium | reverse complement strand
CTTCCCTAAATAATCCAGAGCCAGGCTGGTGGCCACCCGGCCCCGGGGCGTGCGCTTGAGAAAGCCGGACTGAATCAAAAACGGTTCGTAGACATCCTCCAGGGTGTCCCGCTCCTCGCACAGGGCCGCGGACAGGGTGTCCAGCCCCACCGGCCCGCCGTCGTATTTTTCTATGATGGTGCGCAGAATTTCCCGGTCCATGCGGTCAAAACCCAGCTGGTCGATGTCCAGCAGCCCCAGGGCCGCGTCCGCGGTGTCCCGGTCGACCTTGCCGTCCCCATGCACCTGGGCGTAATCCCGCACCCTTTTCAGCAGCCGATTGGCGATCCTGGGGGTGCCCCGGGAGCGCCGGGCGATCTCCCGGGCCCCGTCGGGGTCGATTTCCAGGCTCAATACCCCTGCAGCCCGGGTGGTGATCCGGGCCAGTTCCTCCGGGGAATAAAAATCCAGCCGCAGCATGAGCCCGAAGCGGTCCCGCAGGGCCGGGGTCAACAGCCCCGCCCGGGTGGTGGCGCCCACCAGGGTGAAGGGAGGGATATCCAGCTTGACGGTGCGGGCCCCGGGCCCCTGGCCGATGACCAGGTCCAGGCGGAAGTCCTCCATGGCGGGATAGAGAATCTCCTCCACCACGGTGGGCAAACGGTGCACTTCGTCGATGAAGAGCACATCCCGGGGCGACAGGCTGGTGAGGATGGCCGCCAGGTCCCCGGCCCGCTCGATGACCGGCCCGGAAGTGGCTTTGAAACCCACGCCCAGCTCCTGGGCCAGAATAAAAGCCAGGGTGGTTTTCCCCAATCCCGGCGGCCCGTGCACCAACACATGGTCCAGAGCCTCCCCCCGCCCCAGGGTGGCGGTGATGGCGATGGCCAGGTTACGACAAACTTCTTCCTGGCCCACGAACTCCTCCAGAGTCCGGGGTCTGAGCCCCACTTCCAGGCCCGTCTCCTCCAGCCGCCGCTGGGGGTTCACCAGGCGTTCATTCGGTTCCATCTGCCGCCACTTTACCCCAGCCCACCGTAGTTTGCAAGCCGCCTTACTTGGCCGGAACGACGGGGTTTGATAAAGTTAAAAATAACTTGAAGGGAGGATCGGGGACCGCAGACTCCCGCCTTCCCTCAAACTCCCCGACCCCTTTGAACCGGGAGAACAGGCATCTTGCCTGTTTTCTCCACAGGCTGGAAGCCTGTGCTCCCGGTTACTACATTCTGGTAGCACGGGCATCCTGCCCGTGCCTGGGCGGGCTGGAAGCCCGTCCTACCGGTCTTCTCTAAGGATTGGGGAGCGGGGAGAATGATCCGGGCGTGGCTTTCCCTTGATGTCGAAAGGGCATAATGTAGAGCAGGCGCCCTCCTGCTCTTTTTAAAAAACAGTCGAGGGCGGCTGTTCTATATTTGTTGCTTTTATTATTATTCTTTTTACAGAAAACAGAAAACCGAAAACAGAAAACCCCAAATAGTCCTATGCAGCCGGCCATCGACGCCCAGGGGCTCTACAAATCTTTCCGCACCGGTTTTATGAAACCCCCCAAGGAGGTTCTCCGGGCCGTGGACCTGGAGGTGCCCCAGGGGGCCATTTTCGGCATCCTGGGCCCCAACGGCGCCGGGAAGACCACCCTCATTTCCATCTTCACTACCCTGCTGATCCCGGACCGCGGCCGGGCCACGGTCCTGGGGCTGGACACGGTGAAGGACGCGGCCCGCCTCCGGGCGCGCATCAACCTGGCTTCCAGCAGCGCCCACTTTCTGTGGTCCCTGACTGCGGAGGAGAGCCTGCGTTTTTACGGGCGCCTCTATGGCCAGGGAGGCCGGGCCTTGAACGACAAAGTGGAAGAGCTGCTGCACCTGTTTGAATTGCTGCCCCATCGCCGGGTCAGGTTCGAGAACCTGTCCACCGGGCTCAAACAGCGACTGGCCCTGGCCAAGGCCCTGATCAACAACCCGGAACTGTTGTTCCTGGATGAGCCCACCTCCGGCCTCGATCCCGAAATGGCTCAGCACCTTCGCCAGGAAATCCTGCGCCTCAACCGGGACGCCGGGCTCACCATCCTGCTCACCACCCATAACCTCCGGGAGGCGGAGATGCTGTGCAGCGAGGTGACCTTCCTCAAAGGCGGCCGCCTTCTGGCCACGGGCAGCATCCCCGAACTCCAGGCCCGCCTGGGCCTGGGGGACCACCTGGTCCTGACCTTCAAAAACGGCGTCCCCGCTCTGGATTATCAGCGCCTGCCCGGGGTGCTGTCCTTCGAGGTCCAGGACTCCCAGGTGCTCCTGGTCCTGGACCGGATCGAGGTGCGCCTGGCCCCGCTTTTGGAGGCCATCAACCATCAATCCCGGGTTCTGCCTGAGGTTCGGATAAAGCCCGCGGATCTGGAAGAGCTCTATCGTGAAATTACCGTCTGACCTCAACAAAATCTGGGCCTTTGCGGCCAGGAATCTCCTGGTCAACCGGCGCAACGTCTTTGCCATCTTCGAGATGATTTTCTGGCCCGGGATTGCCATTTTTTCCGTGGGCCTGCTCACCCAGTTCCTGCAACTGGAGCCCGAGATCGTCACCTTTGTGCTCATCGGCGCGGTGAGCATGAACACCATCCAGATCGCCCAACTGGACGTGTCCTATTCCCTGCTCTACGACGTCTGGTCCAAGGGGCTGAAACACAAATTTATCGCGCCCATCAACCTGACCCACCTGCTGGTGGGCACCAGCCTGGTGGGCCTGGCCCGGGGCCTTATCGTGTTTGTCCTTATGGGCCTGCTCTGCATGTGGCTCTTTGACATGGATTTGAGCCGTCCCGGCCTTCTGGGCCTGTTCGTTTTCCTGGCGGGCATGTTCCTGAACGCGGTGATCATCGGCATCCTGGTGCTGGTGCTGGTGCTGCGCTTCGGCCACCGGGCCGAGGTCGCGGCCTGGGCCTTCGCCTACCTGCTGTTTTTGCTGTGCGGCCTTTACTACCCGGTGACGGTCCTGCCGGCGGGCTTTAGGGTCGTGGCCCAATTTGTCCCCCTGACCCACTTTCTGGACTATTACCGCCACTTTTACGGCTTCCCCCTCCTTTCCCCCCACCCCCTCCTTTATGGCTTTCTGCAAAGTGTGGTATATTTGACCGCGAGTTACCTCCTGCTCCGACATACCTTGCAGTCGGCCCTGAGGCGAGGCACCTTGTTGAAATTATCGGAATGATGGTATTTGGGGGAGATTAAAATTAGTCGATTATTTGGGTTGGAAAAGTTAAAAGTTACATAATTCAAAGACTCGAAAGGCGGGATGCGCTTCGCTTTCCCGCCCTACGGCCCCAAGAGTCTATGATCCTGCTTTTTTGTAGCTTGATTTATCAAGCCCTTGAGGATGCAATGAATTGCGCTACAGTTGAGAAGAGGGCTCTGTCAGAAGACTCCTTGATTTTTGCTTTCCTTTTCCAGGTTTTATAGGGTGGCCCTTGGCCGCGGTCAGAATAACGATATTGGAGGGAATTAAGATTAGTCTGTGTAGGGCGCGTCTTACGCGCCAAAAATAGTGCGTGAGACGCGCCCTACATTCATTCTCTTAGCTTTGGGGGTTTCCCTTTGAGCATAACAGGCTTGTTCCGAAGCGCAAGGGAAAGGGATCATCTAATTGACCAAACAAGGACAGAGTTTTGATAGGTGTATTTGATTCCGGCTTCGGCGGTTTGGTGGTGCTGCGGGAATTTATGGAGGTCCTGCCCCACTACGATTACCTGTATTTGGGGGACAATGCCCGCATCCCCTACGGCACCCGCTCCGACCGGGTGGTTATCCGCTTCACCGAGCAGGCGGTGGACTATCTCTTCCGCCAGGGCTGCCAGCTCGTAGTCCTGGCTTGCCATACCGCGTCGGCCAAGGCTCTCAGGACCATCCAGCAGGGTTTCCTCCCGGACCGCTATCCGGACCGCCGGGTGCTGGGGGTCCTCATCCCCACGGTGGAAGAGGCCCTGGTGGGTTCGCCCCGCAAGTGCATCGGGGTCATCGGCACTGAAGGGACCGTGTCCTCCCGTTCCTTTGAATTGGAAATCCATAAACTGGATCCGGCCATGCAGGTGTTTCAGCAGGCCTGCCCGCTGCTAGTGCCTTTGATTGAGGAAGGGGAGCAGGAATGGGAAGGCACCACCATGATCCTGGACCGTTACCTGGACTCCCTGAAACAGGCCCAGGTTGACACCCTTATTTTGGGATGCACCCACTACTCGATTCTCAAAGACCGCATCGGCGCGGTTATGGGGGACGGCATTCGGCTTATCTGTTCGGGCCAGGTCACCGCGGCCAAACTGGTGGAATATTTGAGGCGCCACCCGGAAATGGAAGCCCGCCTCAGCCGCGGGGGAAGGCAACGCTATCTCACCACCGACCTCACCCCCCGCTTCCAGCAACTGGCCAGCCTGTTCATGGGCCACCCCGTGGACTCGGAGGTGGTGGAGTTATAAGAGCAAAGAACAAAAAGGAGCGGGGCGTTTCTCCTCCCCGCTCCTTAATCCTGCCCCGTTTTAATCGATTTTAAAATGCTTGCGCACCGGCTTGGTGATGTGCCAGCGGCAGGACATGCCGTTGGGAAAGGTGACCAGATCGCCCTTGCCCATGGTCACCGGTTCGCCGCCTTCCGGGGTGACGGTGACTTCGCCCTCCAGAAAGTAACAGGTTTCCTCGCCGTCATAGGTCCAGGGAAATTCCGAGGCTTCCTTGGACCAGGTGGGCCACTCCTTGACCCCCAGGGCCTCGAGACGGCCGGCGTCGGGGTTTTTCTCCACTTTTATTGTGCTCATAATTTCTCCAGTTCAAGGTTCAAAGTTCAAAGTT
>CAZLRL010000243.1:0-4805 GCA_964561645.1 uncultured Desulfobacterales bacterium | reverse complement strand
TGGGTTGGAACTCCTCGGCCAGCGTTAGCAGGGCTGCCAGGGAAGCCGGCGTCTGATCCCTGAAATACAACCGGCGGTGGGCCCGGGCCAGGTCGGTCAACACCGGGGTCAGGTCCACCGGGTCAGCACGGTCCATATGAATGGGTTGGTCGGCCGCTTTTCCTGCCTCTATACCGACGGCCGCCTTTTTTCTGATGACGCCGAAGGGACGCAAGCCCGCGGCGCCCTCGGGCAGCACCTGGGGGAAGGGCCAGACATGATGTTCTTCAATATCTCCGGCGAACTCAGCCAGGAAATTTTTAAAAGAGGCGATGGTTTCCCCGGCCCAGGGAAAAATCTCCCGGTAGGATTCGTCGTGCAGATCGTCGCACAGCAACAGGCCGCCGGGGCGCAAAAAGCGCCAGAAGGTCCGCATGTCCTGGTATAGACCGTCCTCGGTGTGCTTGCCGTCCACAAATAGGACGTCGAAGCTTTCCGGCTCCAGAACCTGGCGCAACTCCAGCAGAGTGCTCCAGTGAGGCGTCTGGCAGGCAATATTGTCATTGTCGGATTTGCCCAGGGGCTGGGTGTTGGCCTGGAAAAACTTGACCCGCTCCCGAGGCAGGCCCTGTTTTTGGCACCAGGAGTGAATTTTCCGGGCCGCAAAAGTGAGATTGCTCTCCGGAAACTGGTACTCATCCGCGAAGATACCCAGGTCCAGGCTGACGAAAAGATCTATCCGGTCGCAGGCGCTCAAAAGGGCCGCGGCGCTCAGGCCGAAGCCGGTGCCGACTTCCAGAATGCGGCGGGGACGCACGGACCGGGCCAGGCCCGAGAGGCAGGCGTAATAGGTGGTAATCGAAGAGGTGGCATGGTGCTCCCAGGGATGGCCCCGCAAGAGGTCGAAATCCGCCAGAATCTCCCGGGAGGAAAGGGGCGGATCATTTTGTTCCAACTTGTGGCACAGGTAGGCTAGAGGGTCTTTTTTCAGGACGCGGGTGCCACCTTCTAGGGTGAGAGAACGTACTGGAGAAGGGGAAGGATGCTCACTAACTGCAATGGGTTGAGGCAGATTATTACACGCCTCTACTAGACCATGAAGCGTTGTAGTTTCCCCATGTTGGAGCTCTATTGTATTTATAGCAACTTTTTTGCACCACTCTCCTTCTAACGTTTCAGGCATTTCAAATGCGATGGTACAGTCACGTATCAAAATTATATTAAACCCCTCTTTTTTCATCTTAATGATGCCAATTTGTCTGTACAACACGCACAAATTAACAGCATAACCAGCAAATAATAATGTATTTATTCCTTTATCTCTTAATAAGTTATCGATTTTATAATGCTCCATATTATAATTAATAATAATTTCATTATCTTTAGGCCTACAGTCATAAGCAATATCTTTTTCATGTGGTGCATGTACTATTGTTATATTATATTTTCTTGCAAGTTCAACTAAAGGAACAATCTTTTCCTTTTGATGTCTGCGCGCCCGTGTAAGCCAACCGTTATTTGGATGATTTTCCCAAACATCAATTAATATTAGGGCCGTTCTATCCAAATTTATTACTCTGGAATCGAATTCATACTTCGAGTCTCTTTCCGTCGTGTAGATATTTTCTTGGTTGGCAGGAATAAACCTCCTGGTTTTAAGTTGGATTAATCTTGGGTTATTGCCATGCTGGGACGGCTTCATATTTCTTCTCCCTGGTTTTTCTATGAAGTAATGGAGTGGACGCGGCCAACGGTCCGCACCCCAGGCAAACGTAGCGCCAGTTCCCCGGCTGGCGCCCTTTGAGAATACCCCAGCAATCGAGCAGCAGGGGTTCGGGCGCAGTTAGGTCGGCCAACCCCGACCAGTCCAGGCGAGTGTAAAGGGGCCAGTTGGTCAGCAGCACCACCGCGGCGGCCTTTTTCACGCAGCGCTGCGGGTCGGGATAATACCGCACCAGATCTCCCAGGATTTCCCGGGCCGGTCCCAGGGCCTGGGGGTCGTGGACCCGGACGGCAAAACCTTCCTGGGCCAGTTGTTGGGCCACCATGAGGGCCTGGGATTCTTCCACCACGGGGGTGTCCGGCTTATAAGCCAGGCCCAGAAGGGCGACGCGGCTTTTGGCCCCGACCTCTTGCCGGATGATGCTCGCCAGGCGCTGGGGGATGTGGTTGTTGACCTTGACCACCCGGGGGGCCAGTTGGGCCTCCCAGCCCGCGTCCCGGGCAAAAGCCTGAAAGGCCCGGTTGTCCCGGGGAAAACAGGGGCCGCCGAACCCCAGAGCGCCCTTGAGACATTTGCCGCCGATGCGGCTGTCCGCGCCCAAAGCCCGGGTAATGACCTCCGCTTCGGCTGCTGGAACCAGTTCGCAGATGGCGGCCAGTTCGTTGGCAAAGCTGATTTTCATGGTGACGAAACAATTGAGGCTCAGCTTGGTAATTTCGGCGTTGATGAGGGACATGACCGCGAAATGCGGCTGGTTGTCGCAGAAAGAGCGATACAGTTGCCGCACCACTTCTCCGGACAGGGGGTCCGAAGACCCGATGAGCACCAGGTCGGGGTTGAAAAAATTGTGGATCACCGAGCCCAGCGCGATAAATTCGGGGTTGTACACCAGACCGAAATCCTTGCCGCAGACCTTGCCCGACAGCTCCTCCAGAAGGGGCCGAAAAACCTCCTGGCAGGACCCGGGCATCACGGTGGACACGATAGCCACGATGTGGAAGGTATTTTTCTGCCGCAGGGCCGGGCCCATGGCCCGCAAGACCGTTTCCACGGCCTGATTGCTGAAGCGGCCGTCGGGCCGGCTGGGGGTGGGCACAATGATCAGGGAAATGTCAGTGTCCCGGACCAGGGCGTCGGGCTGAGAGATTATTTTCAAGTTGGGCCAGGCCTGGGCCAGAAGGTCATCGAGCCCGGTTTCCCGGATGGGATTCTGTCGGGCTCGCAAAGAGGCCATGACCGCCGGGCTGGTGTCGTAGCCTAAGACCTCGTGGCCCCGGGCCGCAAAACAGGCGGCGGTACACAGCCCCAATTTGCCCAGGCCGAAAACGCTCACCTTCATGATCACCTCGGTTTGAATCAGACGAATTTGTAGGTCATGCTGTCTTTCAAGATGACTTCCTCATAAATTTCATTATGAGGCTGATAGGTACAGCGGGGGCATTCTTCGGCCACCGCGATGCGGTCGTGCACCCGCCAGTGCTTTTTGCTGCCCCAGACCCGGTTGATGTCGCTGAAATCGATGGCGTTGCTCACCAGCTCCAGCTTCTCGTCGCCCCGCCGATCACAGCACAGCCCCAGGATGAAGGAATCTTCATTGTGATCAGGACCCTTGGGGGGCTCCACCACCCCGGTCATAAAAATGGCGTGGCATTGCTGAAAATAATTGGCCCGGCTGAACTGGGAGCTGAATTTGTGGGTCACGCCGTAGACGCTGAAAGTCTCGTCATCCAGCTCCAGCACCCGGGCGATCTGTTCCTGGAAAAGCTCGATGTCCTCCCGGCTGAAAGTAATTTCCTCCGGAGTGTCGATTTTGTCCCAGGGGGTGCCTGCGGGCCGAAAATGGATATTTTTGCAGCCGATCTCTTTGGCCAGCTTGGCGGCCTGGTACATTTCCCCGATATTGTCCCGGTCGTAGAGCAGATATTTGTAGCTCACGCCGTAGGAGGGGTGCGAATATCCCAGGCGCTTATGGTGCTTTTGGGCGTAATCCATGAGAATAGCTATATTTTCAGTGATGTGGGACAGCGCCGTGCTGTCCGCGGGCAGGCCCTTCAAGCGGTTGAAGGTGGCAGGCGTGGCCGCGTCGATGGACACCCCGATCCAGGTGCATTGGGCCAGCGCGTCCACTGCCTCGATAAGCTTGGTGCCGTTGGTCACCAGCCCCACCTGAACGCCGTGCCCGGTCAACCGATCGATGAATTCCGGGGTGTGGGGATTGAGGAGGGGCTCGCCGCCCCCGGCCACGCAAATGGCCTCCACACCGGGAGGAAAATCGGGGTTGTCTTCTCCCCAGCGGGGCAGAAAGTCGGCCAGGCGCCGCAAAGCAAAGGCCGACAGGGAGCTTTGCCGGTGTTTGCGGATGTACGCGGCATTGCACCAGACGCAGTCGAAGTTGCAGACGTTGGTGGGGTCCACGGTGATGAGCACCGGTGGGGGCAGGCCCCGACCCCGGCTGATGAGCCGCCAGCGGTAGACGTGGGCCAGGAGCTTGTTGCTGTTAAAGGGGTTCCAGCGCTTATGCGGCAGCCACTCCATGAGGGGGGCGTCCGGCGACTGGGACTCCGGGGAGGGTTGGATTGCTTTTTGAGCCAGGGACACAGGGCCCATATCATTACCCCCTGAATTTTTCAAACTTCCCCCGAAGGGGTTTTTGCCGATGATTTGTTTTGCAACGACCGGGCCATGCTATATCTATTGACAAATACTTGTATTTCTAAGAACCTTAGGCATGGCCGGGAAAAAATTCCCGGCAGATTTTGCCCCTACTGGCCCTGATGGTACGTCAGTTTTTTCCCTCATCTGCTTCTCGTGCTTGGCTTCTTCCGGGCCTGATCACCCTGGCAGGCTTCGGCCTGTTTTTTTTCCGTCTGGGCGTCCCCGGCCTCATGGACCCGGATGAGGGCCGCTATGCCGAAATCGCCCGGGAAATGCTGCTCCTCCAGGACTGGCTCATCCCGCACCTGAACCTGGTGCCCTATCTGGAAAAGCCCCCGCTGGTGTACTGGCTGACCTCCCTGAGCTTTGGCGCCTGGGGCTTGACCGAAGGGGCCGCCCGGCTGCCCGCGGCTTTGGCGGCCCTGGGGGGAGTTTATTTGGCCTACGG
>CAZLRL010000242.1:0-4882 GCA_964561645.1 uncultured Desulfobacterales bacterium | reverse complement strand
CCGCGGGCTGTTGTAGTGGATCGCCTTGGCCACCAGCTCCTTGCCGGTGCCCGATTCGCCCCGGATCAAAATGGTGGCGTTGCTGGGGGCCACCCGGGTGATCATCTCGAAAACCTGGCGCATGCGGCTGCTGGTGCCCACCAGGTTCCCCACCTGGTAGCGGGCCTGCAGCGCTCCTTTGAGCTTCAGGTTTTCATCCCGCAGCGCGTCTTTTTCCTGGTCGATGAGGAGCAGATTATTCCCCGCCTGCGCGATAATGGACGCAATGATGGTGAGCAGCCGCACATCCCGGTCCAGATTGAGCTCCTGGTAGCGCCGGTCCACGGACAGAGCCCCGATGGTCAGATGGTTGATCTTGATGGGCACGCAAATGAAAGACAGTTCGTCCTTGACCCGGCCCCGGGAGCGGGTGCGGTTCAGAAACAGGGGCTCCTGGCTCACCCGGGGCACCACCATGGGCTCGCCGGTCTCCACCACCCGGCCGGTGATCCCTTCCCCCAGCTTGTAGCGGCCGCGCCGCCGCGCCTCCGCGGTGAGTCCCTGGGCCACCTCGATCTGGATTTCGTTGGTATCAGGCGTCAGAATGGTAATGGTGCCCCGCTCCATGGCCAGGCTCTGGGCCAGAATTTTCAAAATCTGCTGGAGGTTGCGGGCCAGGGGGCCGGGCGCGTTGAGGATCTGGGTAATGTCGTAAAGCAGGGCCAGCTCCTCTGTGGTTCTCGCCGACTGCAACTCCGGGGAGGGAAAAGTTACTTTTTGTGCCACCAAAAGTTCACCTCTATATAAAAATGGAGCAAAAGCCATGCCATGTGAATTTGAACCCCTAAATTCTGCAACGTTAAGTGCTTAAAAATCCTTTAATTTCCCCCCCTTTTCTAAAGGGGGGTTAGGGGGTAGTGGGAGATGTGAATTGGCTTTTCCCGTTTTCTTTGGCATAGCTTTCCGGTCCATGGCATTTGTAAATATATTTGAACACTTATTCAATAAATTAACCTACCAGGACTTAATCACAGGCCCTTTTTGACATATTTGCCGACCCCTGCCTTATTTGTAAATTAAATTTAACATTTTTGTTAAATAGGTGCCAGCGAAAAAGGAAGGGGACCACCTGCTGTCAGATTGTGCAGGCAAAAGGAAAATTTCCTTAATGTACTGAGGCTCTTGCAAAAGTCATTTTTGTCATCCTGAGCGAAGCGAAGGACCTAGATTCTTCGGTCGCCTGCGGCTCCCTCAGAATGACAGATATGAGATATTTGCAAGAGGCTCGTACTATGATCTTCATTTGGCAGCAAAATTTATAACAAGGGTTTAAAAAGTCCCCCTTTTCTAAAGGGGGATTATTAAAGGGTTATGACAAATCCCTCCTGACCCCGGTACTGTCCGGTACCGAAAATTGCCTTAAAATAAACTTTGGTGTTTCTCTGGGATATGATCACAAATAATCAAAGGATTACGTAGGGTGGGCACTGCCCACCAAAATTCTCCGGATACGTAACCTGTTTATTCAAAAAATCCTGCACAAAATATGGCAGCACAAGGTTTCTATCTGTGCCGGCGCAGGCTAAAGCCTGCGGCTACAATTTTATTGCTCCAGATTTCCAAATATATTGCCATATACCTTAACTGACATTAATGACCTGACCCCCATAAAACAGAGGGGAATTTTGAGTCAATTTGCCCCTGAAAACACGTCAGAGAATATCATTTTAACGGCACCACCCCTCAATCCGGGTCTTCTTCCCGAAAGTAGCGCATGGTGGTCTTTTTGAGTTCCCCGTCGGAAAAGAGGATGTCGTAATCGGGGATGCCGGCCTCCTGGGCCAGGCGGGCCGCCAGCGCCTCGATGTCCCCGGGGTCCTTGCCGTGGAGCATGGTGTACAGGTTGTAAGGCCAGTCCGGCGCGGGTTCCCGGTGGTAGCAGTGGGTGACTTCCGGGTGCCGGGAGAGGAGTTGGCCCACGCGCTTGATGTCGCCGGGAGGCACGGCCCAGGTCACCAAGGCGTTGGCTGCATAGCCCGAGAGTTGATGGCGCAGGGTGGCCCCGAAGCGGCGGATGTAGCCCTGGTCCACGAGGCTTTGGACCGCAGCCAGAAATTCCGCTTCGGAAACGCCCACCTGTTCGGCCAATTCCCAAAAGGGCCGCGGCGTGATATCCAGGTCGCGCTGCAGGGCCAGAATCACCCTTTTTTTCAAGTCGCTGGGTTTAGGATTCATTGAGAGAAAAACAAATAAGAGATGTTGCCGCGAGGCTAAGCCTGCTCCAACACAGGTTAAAAACCTGTGCCACCTGCCCTGACCCCTATTAAGAAGGGGTTAACTCAGTGCTGTCCGGTAGAGAAAACCGACTACCAGCAAAGACCCTTGCTTCATGCGCCCCTGGGATCGTGATGGACCATTGGACCAGAGAGGCGGCCGAGTACTCCCTCTCCCCCCAGCGTGGGGAGAGGGCTGGGGTGAGGGGGGCAATATTTTTCAACCCCTCACCCTAAACCTCTGCCCTTTCAAGGGGAGAGGGGATTTTCAGATTTACCCACATATTACACCGGCATGACCAAAACGGCACCCATTAAAATCCCGGCACCGCCACAGGGTCTCCCACCTCGAGGCCGTAGCGGTCGGCAAACCCGGCCGGTACTTCCAGGACCAGGGGCACCGGCACCGGGGCCCGGAAACTGCCTTTGTCGCTGGGGGAAAGCTCTTTATGCAGGCCCGCCACCTTGCCGTCGGCAATCCAGATGATGTCGATGGCAAAGCGCATATCCCGCATGCAGAAGGCATGACGCCGGGCCGCGCCCATGACAAAGAGCATGCCCCGGCCTTCGGGAAGTTCGGGCCTGTGGCTCAGGCCCAAATAGCGTTTTTTCGGGCTGCTCACCACTTCAGCCTCTACGGGTATCTCCTTGACATGGACTGTGGTCAGGGGGTTGCCGTAGGCGGAAAACTCCTGGCTGCGGGCCGGTCCGTTCAGGAAAACGGCGATAAAAACAGCCAATATAATCAATGCCTTGTGTGACATATTTGAGAAGTGTTCACAAGTTGTTGTCGGGCTGGTGCTCCGGCCGCAGCAGATCGAAGACGGTTTTCACCGGGTTGAAGGTGGTGAGAGGAACTTCCACGAAGACCGTCAGCCAGTGGGCCATGGCCCCGTTCCACAAGCCGGGGAGCTCCAGGGCTTTGAGTTGCCGCCCCTCCAGCGACTTGCGGGAAATAAACACGGCCTCATGGTCCACATATTCCCTCAGGTCAAAGGGCACCCCCTGGTCGTCCCGGAGGGCACAGACCAGATCCACGGGGTTGAAGTGGGTGGCCGCGTCCCAAATGGCCTGCTGCTCCGGGTCGCTCAGGTCCACCTGGGCCTGTTCCACGAGTTGCAGGGAAAGGGAGCCGTCCGGTTCCTGGACCCAGAAGGGCGCGCCGCCGGGCTCGCCCTGATTGGCCACCACGCCGCAGACCCGCAGGGGGCGGTTCAGGGTCCGGGCCAGGAAATCCCGGGCCAGGTCCTCGGGCCATTGCAGGATTTGGGGCGGCAGGCTGAGGCCGAGCTGCTCTCGGGCGAAGGTTAGGGCCGCTTCCAGGTCGCGCCCCTGACCGGAGCCTTGCTCCAGGGTTCTCAAGTGGCGGTGGATCTGGTCCTGCAAACTCACCAGGACGCCGCCCAGGATTTTTTTCCACCGGATGGTGGGCTCCTTCAGGCGGTCCGGGACCACGTTGTCGATATTTTTGATGTAAACCAGGTCGCCCTGGAGTTCGTTCAGGTTTTCCAGCAGCGAGCCGTGGCCGCCGGGCCGGAACACCAGTCGACCCTGCCGGTCACGGAAGGGGCGGTTGTCGGCGTTTGCGGCCAGGGTGTCGGTGCCGGGGTGCTGATAGGAAAAGTCTATCAGGAAACGGCAGCCGTAAAGCTCCTCCAGCGCGGGCTGGGTTGGGGCCAAAAGATCCTGAAAGGCCTGGCGGTGGCGGGGCAGGATGGTGAAATGCAAACGACATTTTCCCTCCCGGTCCTGGACGTAGGCCGCGGCCTCCACCAGCTGCTCTTCCAGCGCGGTACGGCTGTCAGTGCCGTAAGCGTGGAATTTTATCAGGGCTTTGGGAAGGTCCTGGTAGCCCAGGCCGGCTTCGGTGAGGACGCAGGCCAGGATTTCCCGGTAGCCGCGGGCCGCCAGCAGGTCCTGCAGATCATGGCCCTGCGCGGCCAGCCGGGCCTTGAGATCCTTTGAGAAGGCAAAGCGGGACAGGCGGTCGAAAAAGACCTGGAAGGTGCGGGCCCGGGGGTCGTCCTGGGCCAGATCGGCCTCCAGGCCGGCCTTCAGATCGGGCTGCACGTGATGGAAATAGTGACACAGGATTTCGAACATGCGGGTGGCGACGCCGGAAGCGGGGACGAATTTGGTAAAGCGTCCCCGGCGCGCGGCCTCGGCCTGCCGGTTCACATAGTCTTCCCGGTCGGCCGGGGAGATGAGCTTGATACCGTCGGCCACGATGGCCGGCCGCACCAGGTTCAGGAAGCGGGGCGGCCGGGCGAAGAGGCGCAACTGCTCCCGCACCTGATCCAGGGTGAGCCCGTGGCTCTGGATCTGGATTACATCCTGGTCGCTTAAGGGCAGGTCGGTCATAGTAACCGGTGAGGATTCTTCAGGCCGCGTCATAATTTTGTGGCTAGTGCCGTGTCCCTCAATTAAGGTGATATTTTCCGACGTGTTTTCATGGACCAAAAGACCTTAAATTTCCCCCCTTTAGAAAAGGGGGACTTTAAAAACCTCTAGACGATTTTTGTCGCAAAATAAATGTATGTCATAGGATTTACGAAACGCACCACTAGAGCTTTTTAAAGAGGGTGCCGTTAACCCTCAGGCGGCGCCATAATATTCCAGCAGGGAGCACA
>CAZLRL010000241.1:0-4892 GCA_964561645.1 uncultured Desulfobacterales bacterium | reverse complement strand
GGGGCCATAGACCACGTTTTCGTAAATCGACAACGGAAAAGGGTTGGGGCGCTGAAACACCATGCCCACCCGTTTGCGCAGCTTGGTCAGATTGATCCCGGGCCGGTAGATGTCTTCGCCGTCAATGAGCACCTGACCGGTGAGGCGCACCCCGGGGATCAGATCGTTCATGCGGTTGAGCGTCCGCAACAGCGTCGATTTGCCGCATCCCGAGGGCCCGATGAGCGCGGTGATGGTTTTCCCTTGAAAATCCCCGTTGATATCGATGAGCGCATGAAAATCCCCATAATAGAGATTGACCTCCCGCAGGCTGATCTCCGAGGCGGGCGCCGCGGGCCCCCTATCCGAAACGACCGGAGATGTAGTCATCGGTGCGCCTGTCCCTCGGTTCGGTGAAAACCCTGGAAGTCTCCCCGATTTCAATCAGTTGGCTCATCAACAAAAACGCGGCCCGGTCGGTGGTCCGGGCGATCTGCTTGGTGTTGTTGCTCACCAGGATTATCGTATAGGTACTTTTCAGTTGAAACAAGGTCTCTTCGATTTTGGCCGTGGAGATGGGGTCCAGGCCGCTGGTGGGCTCATCCAGCAGAATCACTTCGGGCTGCATGGCCAGGGTGCGGGCCAGGCAGAGGCGCTGCTGCTGGCCGCCGGAGAGCCTCAAGGCCGACTCGTGCAGGCGATCTTTCACTTCATCCCACAAACGGGCCGCCTTCAGGCTGGTTTCCACCAGTTCTTCCATGGAGCCCCCGCCGCCCCGCTTGGACAGGCGGGGTGCCAAGGTCAGGTTGGCGAAAATGGACCGGGGCAGGGGCACCGGCTTGCTCAACACCAGGCCCACCCGGCGCCGGAGCGACACCAGGTCATAATCCGGGGCCAGGATATCTTCGTCATCCAGCAGGACCCGCCCGGTGACCCGGGCCCGGGGAACCAGGTCCGACATGCGGTTCAGGACTTTTAGCAACGTGCTCTTGCCGCTTTTGGCCGGGCCCATGAGACCGAAAATTTCCTGGTCCAGGACGTCAAAAGACACCTCAGTTAAGGCCTGAAAATCACCATAAAAAAAAGACAGATGGTCAAGGCGAATTTTAACGTCCTTACCCGGCGGCATAATCTTGGCAAATTATCTCAAAGGGCTGGCGGGATTAAGTTCCTAAGAAAATCGGCTACTTATTTTGTGGTAGGCAGAGCCTCACTTAAATATGTTTCAAGGCGAATATTCATCGGTGGGGCGGGCCTCCGTGCCCGCCTGCCCTTTCATGAAATCAAGGCACCTGCCTACTAATCCTCAGGAAAATGTAGACGCGAGGCTTTAGCCGCGCCGGCACAGGTTAAAAACCTGTGCCACCAAATTCTTTCTTTTCTACGATAAAATCTATTTTATTTGAAGCACTTGTCCACATCGATCTACATGATTTAAGCGCTGCCGTAGGGGCAGGGTCCCCCTGCCCTTGGACTGAACTACTCATTCAATTGGGCGGGGAGGCCCCGCCCCTACACAAAATGCCCTCACCTCGCTAAAGTGAGCAGCATGGTTCCAGAGCTCAAAGCTTATAGCTTAAAGCTTAAAGCCCTCTAGGAATACCTCTTCATCAAATGCTGCATCAGGCTGTAGGCCACCACGTTGATGAGCAAAATGGAAATCATCAAAATGGCCGCGGTGCCATAGGCATTGGGCATGGAGATGCCCTCCCGGGCCAGAATATAAAAATGCACCGCCATGGTGCGCCCTGAGTCAAACATCGACAGGGGCGTGCGCAACGCCGCCCCGGCCGTGAACAGCAGCACCGCGGTTTCCCCCAACGAGCGCCCCACCGACAGCATGATCCCGGTGCTGATGCCCGGCAGCGCGCTGGGCAGCACAATGCGGGTGATGGTCTGCCATTTGCCCAGACCCAGGGAATAACAGACCAGGCGGTACTCCTGGGGCACGGCCTTGATGGCCTCTTCGCTGGTGCGGATGATGATGGGCAGCACCATGATGGCCAGGGTCAGGCCTCCTGACACTATAGACCATCCGAAGCCCAACTTCATAACAAAGAGCACAAAACCGAACAACCCCAGGATAATGGAAGGCACCCCGGCCAGGCACTCGGAGCCGAAGCGGATGATGCGGGTAACCCAGCCCTCCCGGGTGTATTCGGTCAGGTAAATGGCGCTCCCCACCCCGAGCGGCGAGGCCAGCAGGATGGCCAGCAGCGTCACGTAGATCGTGGCCACGATGGTGGAAAAAATGCCCCCGGCCCGGCCCATGTCCATGGGTTCCTGCAGCAGAAAGCCAGGCGTCACCTGGGGCAGGCCCTTGATGGAAATGGTGACAATGATGAAGACCAGGATGAACAGGGTGAAGCCCGTGAGGGTCCACAGGAGGGTCTTCATCAAAGTTTGGGATATTCGGGGGTCCAGGCGCACGGGCTTATCTCCGGCGGGTGATCACGGTGGCGGTCAGATTGAGGATCATGATGATGATGAACAGCACGATGCCGGTGGCGAACAGGGCCTCCCGGTGGCGGCCGGTGGCATAAGCCAGCTCCAGCGCGATGTTGCTGGTCAGGGTGCGCACCGGGTCCAGGATGGACGTGGGAATTTTCAGGGCATTACCGGCCACCATGATGACCGCCATGGTTTCCCCGATGGCCCGGCCCATGCCCAGGATGACCGCGGTGATGATGCCGCTCGAGGCCGCGGGCAGCACCACCCGGCGCACCGTCTGCCAGTTGGTGGCCCCGAGCGCAATGGATCCGTCCCGGTACATATCCGGCACCGCGCTCAGCGCGTCGATGGAAATGCTGATCACCGTGGGGAGAATCATGATGCCCAGGATAACCGCGGCCGCCAGCAAAGACAGGCCCGGGCCTCCCAGGTAATCCCGAATCAGGGGCACCAGCCAGACCACCCCCAAAAAGCCGTAGACCACCGAGGGAATGCCGGCCAGGAGTTCCAGCGTCGGCTTGAGCACGGTTTTGACCGGCTGGGGCGAAAATTCCGCCAGGACAATGGCGCAGGCCAGCCCCAGGGGCACCCCCAGAACCATGGCCCCCAGGGTCACGAACACGGACGAAATGATCATGGCCAGAATGCCGAAATGGCCGCGGGTGGGGGCCCAGTGGCTGGAGAACAGAAAATTATCCAGACCGGTGTGCGCGATGAGGGGCACGCCCTCCAGAAAAATGAATACCGTGATGAGCAGCAGGGAACCGATGGATGAGAGGGCCAAAAAGAAAAGAACCCGTTCGATAAAGAGTTCCTTCTTCAATCTCCCACCCCCACCAGGCCTTCGGATTCCAGCAGACTCTGTCCCTCAGGGCTCAGGATATAATTGATAAAAGCATTGCAGGGACCGGGCTGAAGTTCTTGGGCCACCAGGAGGAAACGGCGCACCAGCTTGTACTTGCCGCTCTTGACCGTCTGGCGGGTGGGGGGCACCCCGTCCACGGCCACCGCCTTGACCCGGGGGTCCACCAGGCCCATGGAGATGTAGCCGATGGCGTAAGGGTCGTTGGCCACGATTTCCCGCACCGAACCGTTGGAATCCTGGACCAGGGCCACCGGCGAAATTTCGGCGTGCTCCCCCATCACCAGCTCTTCGAACGCGTTTCTGGTGCCCGAACCTTCTTCCCGGGTGATGACGTGGATGGGGTGAGGTGCCAGACCGAAGGCCTTCCAATCGGTAATCTTGGCCTGAAAGATTTGCCGGATCTGCTCCAGGCTCAGGTTGTTCAGGGGATTGACTTCATTGACGATAATGGCGATGCCGTCGTAGGCGATGGGGATTTCCTGGAGTTTCTTTTCCTCCGGGGTCAATTCCCGGGAGCTGGCCCCCAGGTCGGCCGCGCCTTGCTCCGCCGCTAAAATCCCCGCGCTGGACCCGCCCCCCTGGATGTCGATGCGCATCCGGGGATGCTCCCGCATGTACTCTTCGGCTAATTTTTCCGCAAAGGGTTGAACCGAAGTGGAACCTGCAATGCAGATATTATCGGAGGATTTCTTCTGGCCGCATCCGGCCAGAACGGCCAGGCAGACCAGGATCATCAGGCAGGCCAGGGCCGGAAGCAGGCCGCGCCGGAAGGAGGAAAAACCCCTGGGGATGGGATGGATATATCTAGAAATTTTCGCCATGTGGCCAAAACCAGGGCGCCCGCCTAGCGTGTGCCGGTAAAGCTGCATGAGTCTGTGCTGGAAAGGACTCGGGACGAATTTGGGGCAAGTTCGGGTGCTATTATGGCAAAACTGCCAGAAACCGCAATAAAAAGGCTAGGCCCAAAATGAGCTTTTAAACCTCTTGTTATGAGAGAGCCTGGGGCGGAGGACCCCCCTGGCCTTCTTACCGAAATCAGGGTGTCACACTATTTAATTTGAGCTTGTTGTCCTCTCAAGGGGAACCTGCAAGCCCAAGTCTCACACTCCTGTCATTCTGAGCGCAGCGAAGAATCTAGTATCTTTTCAATAACTTCCAGATCCTCCCCTTCGTTTAGGATGACAAATAATCCGGGGTTGCTAAAAAATCGTAGGGCGGGAAAGCGAAGCGCATCCCGCCTGTCGCGTTTACCTTGACCATGTTTTCCAATTGAACTCGGCTTAAATTTTTACTGTCTCCGGGGACTGAGCAAATCCTCCAATTCCGCCATTAACTGCGTCACCAAAATGGCCAGGGCCACGCACTTTTTGCCCCCCATGCACTCGTCCGCGTCCTGCTTTTCCAGGAACGCGCCGAATTCCTCCCCGCCCTTTTTAAGGCGCACTTCGTATTTGCCCTCCCCCTCGTTAAAGGAGACCTCCAGGTCGACATTTTTCTCTTGGATCTCCGGATGAAATTCCAGAATCTTCCCCTTGAGCTCGTCAATGGTATAATCCATGCCAGTCTCCCTTCCTTGGTCTTTCCCGGATTTGTTCCG
>CAZLRL010000240.1:0-4930 GCA_964561645.1 uncultured Desulfobacterales bacterium | reverse complement strand
GCCCAGATCGTGGAAATCCGCCAGCTCATCAAGGATTTGTCCGGGAATCACACCGTGGTCCTGAGCAGCCACATCCTGCCCGAGGTCAGCCAGCTCTGCCAGCGGGTTATCATTATTAACCGGGGTCAGATCGTGGCCAGCGACACGCCGGAGAACCTGTCCCGCCAGTTGGGGCACGGCTCCCGCCAGCGGATCGAGGTCAGGGGCCCGGCCGCGGAGGTCATGGCGGCCTTGCGGGGGCTGGCCGGTGTCAAGGAGGTCATCCACCAGGGTGAGACCAGCTTTCTGGTGGAGTCCGGGGAAGAGATGGAACTGCGCCCGGAAATCGCCCGCCTGGTGGTGGCTCGGGGCTGGGATTTGCTGGCCATGCAGGCCCAGGATTTCACCCTGGAAGAGGTTTTTCTGAATTTGGTCACGGAAGAGGAGGCCTAATGTCCGGGGTCGGTGCCGTCCTGCGCAAGGAATTGACCATATATTTTGCCACGCCCATCTTTTACCTCATGGGTTTCTTTTTTCTGCTGCTGGAAGGGTTTCTGTTCTTTTTTATTTATTTCAGCTACTTCCAGACCGCGAGCTTTCAGGTGGTCCAATACCCCCAGTTGGCCGCGCTGCTGGACCCCTACCAGGTGGTGTTTCGCTCTTTTTTCGAGGATCTGGGCTTCATTTTCCTGCTGATCACCCCTATTTTGACCATGCGCCTGTTGGCGGAGGAAAAGCGCTCCGGCACTTCCGAGCTGATTTTCACCTATCCCCTGCCCGATTGGGGGGTGATCCTGGGGAAATTTTTGGCCGCGCTGGCGGTGTTGGCCACCTTTTTATTGATTACCATTTGCTATCCCCTGATTTTCGCGTTTTTGACCCGGATGGACTGGGGCCAGATGGCGACGGGCTATCTGGGGGTGCTGCTTCTGGGCGGGGCCTGCCTGGCGCTGGGAGTGTTCGCTTCCAGCCTCACCCAGAACCAGATCATCGCGGCCATCTCCACTTTTGCCCTGCTGCTGCTTTTCTGGCTCCTCGGCGCGCAGCAGGATGTGGGCTCGGCCCCGGGAGGAATACTCTCTGCCCTGTCGCTCAGGGAGCATCTGCCCAACCTGGCCAAAGGCGTTATTGATACCAAGGATCTGGTTTATTATCTCTGCTTCACGTTTTTTTTCCTGTTTTTGACCAAGAGGCAGTTGGAATCCCGCCGCTGGAGAGCCTGACGTGAGTCTGAGGGAGAAATTCCGCAACCGCACTCTGATCTATGGGGGCACCTCGGCGCTGGCTGTTCTGCTGGTGGCCGGTATCCTCATCTTTGTGGTACTGTTGGCCAACCGCTATTCCCTGCGCTGGGACCTGACCCGCTACCAGAGCCACTCCCTGTCGCCCGCCAGCCTCGCGCTCATTCAAGAGGTCAACCAGCCCCTCACCTTGACGGTTTTTCTCCCGGAAGGACACCCGGAGCGCCTGACGGCCCGGGAAGTCATGGAGCTTTACACCCGCCGCAATCCCAATTTCCAGATTAAGTTCCTGGACCCGGTGCGCCATCCCGTGCGGGCCGACGAAGCGGGCTACCGCCGCGCCGGCAACGTGCTCCTGGAATACGAGGGCCGGGAGCAGTTGGCGGAGACCGCCCAGGAAGAAGCCCTGTCCGAGGCCCTGCGCAAGGTTTTGCAAAAGGAGCGCAAGAAAATCTATTTTCTCACCGGGCACGGCGAACGCAGCGCCGCCCAGGAACGCCGCGGCTTCAAGGTGGCCCACAAGGCTCTGGAGACCGAAGGCTATGAAGTGGCCGAGCTGAACCTCCTCAAGGAGGGCGGGGTCCCCAAGGCCGCGGCGGTGGTGATCATTGCGGCGCCGCAAAAAAATCTGCTCCCCCAGGAGGTGGCGGCCCTGAAGGGCTATGTGGAACAGGGCGGTCGCCTGTTTCTGTTGCTGGAGCCCTTTGAAGACGCGGGCTTACAACAATTCCTGGCTGGTTACGGGGTCAACCTGGACAACGGCATCGTTTTCGAACTCAACCAGCTTACCGTGGACCGGGCCATTTTGAGCCCCATCGTCAGCCAATACAATGCCCATCGCATCACCGAGAATTTTTCCCTGATTACCCTGTTTCCCGGGCCCCGGCCGTTGTTTTTGAACCAGGAGATGGAGACGGTAAGGCTGACGCCCCTGGTGACCACTTCGGCGTCGAGCTGGGAAAAGCTGGGCCAGGAGTGGCAGCAGGCCCAGAAGAAAAACCAGGCCCTGTATGACCCCAAGCAGGATAAGAAAGGTCCGTTTACCATCGCGGCGCTGGCGGAGCCCAAATCAGACCGGAAGACCGAGAACACAGAGCCGAAGCCCGGTAAAACCGGGGCGAACAAATCAGCCCGGCCAGAGTCTGAGACCAAGCCGCCGCGGGCCTACCTGGCGGTGTTCGGGGACGCGGATTTCGCCGCGGATGAGTTTTTCAACCAGTTGGGGAACGGCGACCTGTTCCTGAACACGGTGAATTTTCTGGCGGCTGAAGAAAAGCAAATCGTCATCCGCCAACCGAACAAAAAATTCGAGCCGCTGCTGGTCACGGGCTGGACAACCTGGCTTATCTTTATAGTCAGCGTCATCCTTCTGCCGCTGACCATGCTGATCGCCGGGGTGGCGGCTTATATGCGCCGGAGGGTCCGGCGGTGACCCCAAAGCGTTTGCTGCCCCTCCTGGCGGTGTTCCTGGTGGTGGCCGCGGCCTATGTCCTTCTGGAGTGGCACCAGGGTCGGCAGGCCCGGGAAAAAGAGGAGGCCCGGAAGCTTTTCCAGGTCCAGGAGGCGGACATTACCGCCATCACCTTGCAGCGGCAGGGAGAGGAAATCCGGCTGGTCAAGGAGGGCGGGACCTGGCGCCTGGAGCAGCCCATAAAAGGTCAAGCCGACCAGGTGACCCTGAATTCACTGGCCTCCACCTTGGCCCGTCTGCGCCGCACCCGGGATCTGGGGCCGGAAAAGGACCTGAAGCCCTTCGGCCTGGAGGAACCGGCTCTCAAGGTCTCGTTTACCGTCGAGGATAAATCCCACACCCTGAGCGTGGGCCAGAAGATTCCGGGCGGGGAGGGCTATTATGCCCGCCGGGACCAGGACCCCGGGGTGCTGGTGATCCCCGCCTCCAGCCAGGAGAGCCTGGACCGGCGCCTCTCTGATCTCAGGAACCGCAGTTTGTTTAACTTTGCCGTGGATCAGGTCCGGGCGCTGCGGGTTAGAACTCCTCAGACCCAGGCGACGCTGGAGAAAAAGGACGGGCAGTGGCGTCTGGTGGGCCGGGAAAACTTTGAGGTCGATCCGGAACGACTGGAGCGCCTGCTGCGCTTTGTCAGCCTGGCCCGGGTGAAGGAATTCTTCGCGGACGCGCCCCAGGATTTGAGCCGCTACGGCCTGGCGGCCCCCGGGGTGGAAATAACCGTGGTCACCGACAAGGGGGAGCAGCGTCTTTGGCTGGGGGCCCGGGAAAAAAATCAGGTTTTCGCCCGCCGGGGTGAGGTGGGACCGGTGGTCTTGATGGAAGACCTGATTCTGGATCTGTTCGTTATGCCCCTGCAGTCGGTGGCCGGGCTGCAAAAAAATCCTTTGTGGTCCCAGGTTCGGGGCACTTTTCCCGAATACCTCGAAGACCGGCGGCTCTGGAGTGGGGAAGTGAAAGACGCGGCCCGCTTTACCTGGGGTCCGCCGGGGAAGGCCTGGACCGGGGTCAGGGAAGAGGATTTTTTCCAGCTTACCGGCCCGGACGACCAGAAGGGGCGCCAGCCAGCCATCCGGGTGGAACTGGCCCTGTTAAAGCTGCGGGAGCTGGAGGTCGAGGGCCGGAGGACCACCGGAGCGGCCCCGGAGGCCACAGCCAAAAACTCCCTCGAATTGCGGGATAAAGGCGGCAAAACCATTTTCCGGCTGGAGGAACTGGGGGAGACGAACGGCCAGGTCAAGGTGCGCTATGCCGCGGGCGGCCAGGCCCTCCGGGAGGCCCTGGTGGCCAAAAAGGCTTACGAGCAGTGGCAGCAGGATATGGCGCAGGTGACCACGCCGCGACCGCCGCAGCAAGAAAAAAAGAAGCAATAGGGTCCGGTAAGGATCTTAAAAATAGGGACCCTCTGTGAATCAATCCTGTCATCCTGTGCGTAGCGAAGGATCTAGATTCTTCGGTCGCTTCGCTCCCTCAGAATGACAATTTTTTACTTTGGCAGAGGTCTCAAGCATAAGCTGACCAGAAAGGATAAAATGTAGCCGCAGGCTTTAGCCTGCGCCCGTTTGGGGATTCACTTTCGCCAGCTAAAGCTTGCGGCTACATTTATCATAGTCAGGAAATACGCCGCCAGGCGACTTTTGTCTGGTTCTGAAAAAAACTATGCACATCCTGGTAACCAACGACGACGGCATTCATGCCCCCGGCTTGATCTCCCTTTTTCAGGACCTGCGGGCCTTCGGCAAAGTGACGGTGGTGGCCCCGGAGAGCGAGCAGAGCGCGGTGGGCCATGCCATCAGCCTGAGTGAACCCCTGCGGGTGCGCCAGGTTTCCCTGGACGGTGAGGTTCCGGGCTGGGCCGTGAGCGGCTTTCCGGCCGATTGCGTCAAAATCGCCCTGGCCGAACTGCTGGATGAACCGCCCGATCTGGTGGTCTCGGGCATCAACCTGGGTCCCAACGTGGGCATCAACGTCCTGTACTCCGGCACGGTTTCCGCGGCCACCGAGGCTTCCATCCTCGGGGTGCGGGCCCTGGCTTTTTCCTTGAACACTTACAAAAAAGCGGACTTCGGCCGGGCCGCCCAACTGGCCCGGCAGGTGCTGGGCCGTCTTCTGGAGTGGCCCGGCTGGACCTCCCAGGTGTGCCTCAACGTCAACCTGCCCGACCTGCCTCCGGACGAGGTGCGGGGGCTGAAATTTACCCGGCAGGACGTGGGCCCCCTGGTGGAGCACTTCGAGCGCCGCA
>CAZLRL010000239.1:817-4970 GCA_964561645.1 uncultured Desulfobacterales bacterium | reverse complement strand
CCGACACCTGGGTCGGCCCCTACGAATGTTTCATTTCAAAAAGAAAATGGTATTAGAGGGAGGGTTCCAGAGCAATTGAAACTGGGGAAAAAGGTAAAGAGGCGAAAAGAAATTTCTGATTATGTTCCCAAACTTTCGCCTTTTTCCCTTTTCCCCTTATTACCCTTAAAAACTGGCCCCTGCCCCCTTCCTCAAACTCCCTCCCCAACCCATAAAGGAGTTTCGTAGGGTGGGCACCGCCCACCGCAGTTCAGGGGACCCAAAATCTAATTTAATGTCCCGAAATACTACCGGCTGATGAACGAAAATCTTGGTGGCACAGGTTTTCAACCTGTGCCTGGCGCAGGCTAAAGCCTGCGGCTACATTATTCTATGTCCAAGACGAGACACAACACTAAATTCTTCGGTCGCCTTCCGGCTGCCTCAGAATGACATGACGTTCATATCTGGTGAGGCGGCCGTCCCTGGCCGCCCAGTGTCCTGGCGGGCACAGAGGCCCGCCCCACCGAAATCTTTCCTTTTGGGGTAGAGCCAAAGGCTGACCGACTGCCCTGAAAATACCTCTCGAAGGTCTCGCCTCTCGCCCCGCAAATGGTGCGTGAAAACGCACCCCTACTTAACTTGCGCAAAAATGGTGCGTAAGACGCACCCTACATTGATTTTTGTGAATTGGGGATGTTCATGGAGCAGAAACGCCCCGTTCCCCCACCCTCCCCTTCCCCAACTAATCCACCGTCTCCCCGGGTTTCAAGGCAATCACCTGGGTTTCGGGTTGGCCCTGGAGCAGGTCTTTGAGCTCCTCCGCGGTGCCGGTGAACACCGGGAAGGTGCCGTAGTGCATGGGAATGACAAAGCGGGGCTGCAGCAGCCGGCAGGCCAGGGCCGCCTCTTTCGGGTCCATGACATAATGGCTGCCGATGGGCAGCAGGGCCACCTCGGGGTGGTACAGCTCCCGGATGAGCTCCATGTCCTTGAACACCGCGGTATCCCCGGCATGATACACGGAAAAACCGTCGGGGAAGGTGATCACAAAGCCTCCCGGATCCCCGGCGGAGACCATCTGGCCCCCCACTTCGGCGGTGGAGGAGTGGATGGCCGTGGTCATGGTGATCTTGAGGCCGTCGAGGCTGACGGTGCCCCCTTTGTTCATGCCGATGACCTTGTCCGCGCCCGCCTGGGCCAAAATCTGGGAAAGCTCATGAATGGCCACCACCTGGGCCCCGGTGGCCTGGGCCAGGGGTACGGTTTCCCCCACATGATCGGCATGGCCGTGAGTGACGCAAATGACGTCCACCGGCCCCACCTCGGAGACCGAGGTGTTGAGCAGCGGATTGCTGAGCCAGGGGTCGATGACCACGGTCGCCCCCTGGCCGGAAAGTTTAAACGCGGCGTGGCCGTAAAAGGTGATGCTGACGCCGCGACCGATGGTTCCTGGTGTCATGGCAGCCTCCCGTATAAAAACGGCCCCCTACCGAGGGCCGGTTCTTTTGCAGTTAGTGGTAGTGCTTGTTTACCTGAGCCAATTTTTCCAGCAATTCCAGATTCTGCCGCACTCCCAGGGCGATCAGGGTGTCCCCGGCATCGATCTGGGTCCCCGGACTGGGGTTGAAGATCATATCCCCGTTGGCCCGCTTGATGGAAATAATGATGGTATTGAGTTTCTGACGGATGCCCGAGTCTTTGAGGGCCATGCCCACCAGCGTCGAAGTGGCGGCCACCGGTATCTCTTCCATGCTCAGGTCCACCTCCTCTTTCATGGCCAGGTCGAGAAAGGTGACCACGTTGGGACGCAGGATGGTCTGGGCCATTTTGCGTCCTCCCAGTTCATAGGGAGACTCCACCCGGTCGGCCCCGGCCCGCAGCAGCTTTTGTTGGGAACCCGGCTCCGCGGCGCGGGCCAGAATGAAAATACCCGGGTTGAGACTGCGCGCGGTCAGGACTATGAAGACGTTGTTGGCATCCGAAGAAACCACGGCCACCAGGCCTTTGGCCCGTTCAATGCCCGCCTCCAGGAGAACTTCTTCTTTGGTGGCGTCTCCCACCAGGATATTGTAGCCCAGCTCCTCCAGGTCGAGGACCAGATCCGGCTGGGTTTCCACCACTACAAAGGGGATGTGGCGCTCCTTCAATTGCCGGGCAATAATCTCCCCGATGCGTCCGTAACCGCAAATGATGTAGTGATCGCGGAGTTTCTTGATGGTTCTCTGCAACTTGCGCTTCCCCAGGGCGTCCCTGATTTCGCCCTCAACGATTATGCGGGCCAGCCCGGTGATGATGTAGAACATGACCCCGATCCCGGCCAGCATGAGAAATATGCTGTAGACCCGGCCTACCGGGGTCAGGGGCCTCACCTCGCTGTAGCCCACGGTGGTGAGGGTGATGACCGTCATCCAGAGGGCATCGAAGTAATTCCACTCTTCGATCCACACATAGCCCAAGGAGCCCAGGAAGATAAAAATCAACAGGATGGCGCTCCACTGGATGATTTTTCGAAAGACTATCATCCGGTGTTAAAACTCAGCGCCATCCCGAGCCGGTCCACCCAGGTGATCATGAACCTGTTAACCTCTGACCAGGGCCTCGGCCACATAGGCGTCGGTGATGAGGACGTTGAAGAACTTCCCTTTCAAGCAGGCCCGGATGGCTTCGGTTTTTTCCAGACCCCCGGCCACGGCAATGACGAACTTGTTATCCTCAGCCGCCTTTTCCCGTAATTCCGGGGCCATGATGCCGATAATGCGGTCGGTCAGCGCCCCCAATTCCTTGTCTTTTTTGTCAATCAGGGGCTCGCCCTGGGCATTGATGGGCGTATGATTGATCTCCGCCACCACGTCTTTGGCGGCCAACTGCTCGGCGCTCAGGTTCAACTCCTGCTGGGCCAGCGCCATGAAGCCCGGCTTGTCCACCGCCAGATGACCGATGGCCAAAAGCATGATGTCCACGTTCCAGATGTCCTGATAAATCTTCTGGAGCTCAGGGTTGGCCTTGATCTGGGCTTCGTATTCCTTCCTGGAGGTCACGGGCATGGAGGGCAGGTTGTACGCGATGGCGTCCGGATATTTGGTGCTCATCATGCCCACCAGGGAGTTGCTGGTCAGCCCCGGCATCACAAAGATGCGGGTCAGGGACAGGGGATAAATGTGGGGGTTGCTGAGGCGCTCCTGCTCCAGGTAGGTGACCAGATAATACAGCGTCTTGCCGCAGGAAATGCCGATTTTGACGCCGTCCCAGGCGATTTCCTGGACATAGTGGGCCGCCTCCCGGGCGATGGTCTTTTGAATGGCCTCGAAATCCTTGATGCCTGGATCCACCACCCTGACCTCTTTGAGGTGGGGGTACATCGTGTACAGTTCGTCCTCCAGATCGGAGCGCCGCGGGATGGCCGATTTCTCGAAAATAAAAGCCATGACCTGGGGCAAAGTGGTGTATTCCATCTCGTGGAGGCCCAGCCGGTGGGGCTCGAAAGGACCGTGGCGGCGCATGTACGTGGCGATCTTGCTGGCCTCTTTCCGGGTTTCGTCATAGGCCACATCCGAGAACAGGTCTACGGGCCCGATAAGTTTGCCTTCACAGAGCTGATAGCCCGCCGCGATGATCCGGGGCGGCCCGTCGAAGCGGATGGGCCGGGCGTCAGGAAAGGAAACCGGCATCAGGGGGCCGTTGTGGGAACCCCGCATCCAGCCCTCCACCAGGTGCGGGAAGGCAAAGGGCTCCAGCACCTCGCCCACCGCGGGGAAACCGGACTGGGAGCGCACAACCAACACCGGATCGTCCTTGCCCACATAGCGGCCCGCGATGAGGCCCAGTTTCTGGGAGGGGGCCACCGAGACAATCTCGTTGTCCTTCTTGCGGTAGACGCTTTCGATCAGGTAGCGGCTCGAAGCCCCGATTAGGACCAACAGATCGTACATATCTTCCGGACAGGAGAGGATCCACTCCTTGTTTTCAAAGATGTCCAACACCCGGAAGCGGAACCCCCGGTGCATGGAGGGATCGATGACCAGGCCGGGAGTGTTGAAGGGGTCGGCGAACATTTTAAAGAGCGGCAGGTTCCAGGCCCCCGGGGAAGTCTTGTCCGCCATGAAAATGATCACCGGTTCGCTCTTGCGCTCCACGAAGCTCATTTCCGCCACGCCGGGCCCCATGCCCTTGA
>CAZLRL010000239.1:0-807 GCA_964561645.1 uncultured Desulfobacterales bacterium | reverse complement strand
TGCCGGAGAAGGCGTCGGCCAGCATATCTTGGCCCGCGCCATAGAGCTTCAGGCGTTTGGCCAGTTCGGTGAGGTCCAGAAAGGTATCCCAGGCGAACTGGTGAATCGCCTCGTTGTCTTCGCCCCGGTGATGGGTCATGATCAGTTCCATGTCGTCGCCGACATTGAGCGCCTGCGCATCTATCAGCATGCCCTGCTTTACCGCCTTGTCCAGATGTTCTTGCGCCAGGACCAGCATGTCCGGATGAGTGGCACAGTGCCCCACCCAGCCGCCGACGTCGGCTTTAATGACCGATAGCGTGAGTTTTTTCTCAGCTGCCATGTGTCCTCCTTTCCGATACCTTACCTCGATTTTTTTGGTATCACGGTGAGAGATGTGGTATGGAGATGGCCATGTGCCGTTGGTTTTCGTGGATCTGCTGCGTTCTGGTGATCACGGCGGCTGTGGCCGCCTGCCGGACCCGGGCCTTGCCGGCCGGGCCCGCGCCGGTGCCCCTGAAGCCGGGTAACTACGTCAAGGAATTCTATATCGCCCCGGATTTTGAACCGACCCGGACGGCTTACACCTTCAACACCTTCCCGGTGATCCAGGCCGACAACGCCGCGGCCCAGGCCTTCCAGAAAATCTTTCAGGAAGAACTGCTGCGGGCCTGGCAGGACCAGGGACTGAAAGCGGCCGCCGGCCGGGATACACGTGGAATCAAACGTGTCCACCAGTTCGAGAAGGTGGAGATGTATAAATTCTGCACACCGGAAACCAGCTACGACGAACTGGAGTCACTCACCGCGGCCGCCGAGGAAATCTGC
>CAZLRL010000238.1:0-4971 GCA_964561645.1 uncultured Desulfobacterales bacterium | reverse complement strand
CTTTGCCATCACCTCATCCTGACGGCCAATTCCGATGAGTTTTGCAAGAGGCTCTATATTAAGGTAATAAAAATTTTTTTCCTTGACACCTAGCAAAAACTTAATATAGAAGGAATTTATGGCAGGAATTTGTTTTATAGCATCCTTCCTCAAGGTCAGAACTAGGGCAAATCCACCAGTTATGCGAACTTGGGCTTGGTCGTGAGTTCTATCTCCTGGATTTGCCCATCTTTAAAACACCCGCTTTATTCCCAGGGTCAGGCAGACGGGTGTGGTGTGTTTAGCAACCCGACCTGATCGCTCCCAGAAGGGAAAATCCACCACCGGAGGGCGTATGGAGGACAAGGATACTGCTCGGCTGCCAGAGCATTTTGGTAAGGTCTCACGTCGGGACTTTTTGAAATTCTGCGCCGTGGCCACAGCCACCATGGGTCTTCCCCTGGGTGCAGCGGTGAGAATCGCCGAAGCGGTGGCCAGCCCGGCGCGCCCGCCGGTTATCTGGCTTTCGGGCCAGGAATGCACCGGCTGCACGGAAACCTTGCTGCGTTCCGGCCATCCGACGGTGGGCCATTTGATTCTGGATCTGATCTCCCTGGATTATCACGAGACCCTGAGCACCCCTTCAGGACACCTGGCGGAACAGGCCAAGAAGAAGTCCATGGCGGCCCACAAGGGGAAGTTCATCCTGGTGGTGGAAGGAGCCATTCCCACCAAGGATGGTGGAGTTTATTGCCAGATCGGCGGTCGCCCCATGGTGGATATTTTAAAAGAAACCGCGCCTCAGGCCATGGGTATAGTGGCCATTGGGTCCTGTGCGGCCTGGGGCGGGATACCCTCGGCCGACCCTAACCCCACCGGCGCGGTGGGGGTCCAGCAAGCCCTGGGGGGCGAGGCCACTGTAATCAATGTTCCGGGTTGTCCGCCCAATCCCTACAATTTTTTGTCCACGGTTCTATACATCCTGACTTTTAACAAGCTACCCGACCTGGACAAGCAGGGGCGACCGAAATTTGCTTACGCCCGTAGGATCCACGAACAGTGCGAACGCCGCCCCCATTTCGACGCCGGCCGCTTCGCCCTGGCGTTCGGAGACGAGGGGCATCGCCAGGGATGGTGCCTGTACAAAATGGGCTGTAAGGGACCGGAGACGTCCAACAATTGCCCGGCCATGCTTTTCGGCGACGTGGGCTCCCGCAGTTGGCCGGTGGGCACCGGTGCTCCCTGCTTCGGCTGCTCGGAGAAGGGCGTGGGCTTCGCGGCCCCGGTGGTGGCCCAGGCCAGCCTGCAAAAAGTTACGCCGCCGGACGTTTGCGCTCCCACTGTTGTGGAGGACAGGGGCGGCGGCCCCGGTCTGGCCACCGTGGGGGTGGGGGCCGGACTGGCGGGGGCGGCCCTGGGCGCCGGCGCCATGACGGCCTGGAAGTTGGGCCAGGTGCACGTGGAGTCGTCAGAATCGTCCGACTCCGGCGAAGAAGCCGAGAAGGAATAGGCTATGGGACTGAGCCGACGTGACTTTTTGAAAGCCGCCGCCGGGGGCACTTTGGCCATGGCGACCAGCTTATCCCCCTTACCGGTGTGGGGACGGGAACCAACAGCCCGTCTGCCAGGGGCAGTGGGTATTCTGTATGATTCCACGGTCTGCATCGGCTGTCGGGCCTGCATGGCCGCGTGCAAGGAATATAATGACCTGCCCCCGGTAAAAATGAGGCCCGGCGACGTCTGGGACAATCCCGTCGGCCTCTCGGATAAAACCTATTCCATCGTTAGAGTATACCGGCAGGGCATCCCTCTGACCAAAGACCAGCCGGTCAATGGTTATGCCTTTGTCAAAAAAAATTGCCTCCATTGTGTTGATCCGGCCTGCGCGTCCGCGTGCCCGGTCTCGGCCCTCAGCAAAGACCCCCGAACCGGTATTGTCACCTATAATAAAAGTCTGTGCATCGGCTGCCGCTACTGTCAGGTGGCCTGCCCCTTCAATGTGCCCAAATTCGAATGGGATTCTCCCTTTCCGGAAATCAAAAAGTGCCAAATGTGCGCGCATCGCCTGGACGAGGGGGGGTACGCCGCGTGTTGCGAGTTTTGTCCTACCGGCGCCTCCATTTACGGGAATGTCCAGGACCTGTTGAAAGAAGCCCAACGCCGCTTGGCCCTGCCGGTGGGCAAGGAAGCTGCTTATCCCCTCCGCCGGGTGGATTCCAGTGACAAGAATGTCCGGGTGGTCACTCCTTACCTCAACCACATCTACGGCGAAAGAGAAGGAGGCGGCACCCAGGTGTTGCTCCTCTCCCAGGTACCGGTGACCCAAATGGGCTACCCGGCACTGGGGCAGGAGTCCAATGCCAGCCGGTCCGAGACCCTGATGCACACGCTTTATAAGGGCATGATCGCTCCCTATGTGTTCCTGGGGGGATTGTTTTACGTCATTTATAAAAATACCGGCAAGAAGGATTTGCCCTGAGGTTTAGGAGCGCGGTATGGCGGAAGAAAGTGTCCCCTTAGGCGGCAAGGTCGTCACCAAGCCCTTTTTGGTTCTGGCCGCCCTGGCTCTGGTGGGCGGCATCCTCATCCTCATCCGCTATATTTTCGGTTTGGGTGCGGTGACCAATCTGAGCGACGGTTACCCCTGGGGTATCTGGATCACCTACGACGTGTTGGTGGGCACTGCCCTGGGATGTGGCGGCTATGCCATTGCTTTGTTAATTTACGTCTTCAATCGCTGGGAGTACCATCCTCTGGTGCGTTCGGCGGTGCTGACCAGTGTTTTCGGGTACACCCTGGCCGGGGTGGCCATTTTCATCGACATCGGCCGCTACTGGAACGGCTTTAACCTGTTCTTACCGTGGCGGGTCAATTTCAATTCCGTCCTGGTGGAAGTGGCCCTGTGTATCGCGGCCTACGTCATGGTACTGTGGATCGAACTGGCCCCTACCATCCTGGAAAAGTACCGGGGCCGACAGATTTGGTTTTTCAAGAAAATGGAGGCCATGGAACTCCGGGACCGTTTGGAAAGGTGGCTGCCCATCATCGTGGCCGTGGGGATTCTGCTGCCCACCATGCATCAGTCTTCCCTGGGCACCCTCATGGTCATCGCCGGCTATAAGCTGTCGCCCTTGTGGCAGACGCAGATGCTGCCCTTATTTTTCTTAATGTCCGCGGTGGGCATGGGTTTCGCGGTGGTGGTCTTTGAATCCATCATTTCCTCTCTGGCCTTTCGACGGCCCTTCGAGACCTCCATACTGGCCAAGATTGCCGGGATCATCATGTGGCTCCTCGTTATCTATCTGGGTTTGCGCTTCCTGGATCTTTTGATCCGGGGTCAGCTCGGCATGATTTTCCAGGGGAACCTCGAGAGCTTCATGTTTATTCTGGAAAATGCTTTATACGCGGTGCCGGTCATCATCCTGGCCAGCCGTCCCCTGCGATCCAATCTGCGCTGGCTGTTTATCGCCTCGGTGTCCATGTTGCTGGCGGGGTCCCTGTATCGTTTCAACGCCTTTCTTATCGGCTTCAACCCCGGCCCGGGTTGGAGCTATTTTCCGGCCCTGCCCGAGATTTTCATCACCCTGGGCATTGTGGCCTTTGAATTGATGGCCTATCTCTATTTTGTCAAGAGATTTCCCGTGCTCCCCAAGGTGGAGCAGGCGTGAACAGTAAACTAAGAGGATTATTTAAACCTCAAGTATCACCAAGCTTTATACCGAAATTTTTACCGCGAGCCGCAGAATCAATTTTTCGGTAAGGAGAGATCAGCATGGCCAAACGGATTACCATCGACCCCATCACCCGGATCGAAGGGCATTTGCGTATAGATTGTGAAATAGACAACGGCAAGGTGGTGGATGCCTGGTCGTCGGGCCAGATGTGGCGGGGAATAGAGGTTATCCTCAAGGGGCGGGACCCCCGGGATGCTCCTACCTTCACTCAGAGAATCTGCGGCGTGTGCACCACGGTGCACGCCCTGGCTTCGGTCCGGGCGGTGGAAAACGCCCTGAACCTGGAGGTGCCGCTCAACGCTCAATATATTCGCAACCTGATCATGGCGGCCCATGCGCTCCATGACCATATCGTGCATTTCTACATTCTTTCGGCTCCGGATTGGGTGGATATCCCTGCGGCCCTGAACGCGGACCCGAAAAAGGCGGCAGCCCTGGGGCAAACCTTGTCCCCCTGGCCCCGGAACAGTCTGGAAGAGATACAGGCCGTGCAGAAAAAGCTCCAGACCTTTGTGGACTCCGGTCAATTGGGCATTTTCGCCAACGGCTACTGGGGCCATCCGGCCATGAAGCTGCCTCCCGAGGTCAACCTGCTGGCCGTGACCCATTATCTCCAGGCCCTGGAATATCAGCGCCAGGCCAATAAGATCGTCTCCATTCTGGGAGGCAAAACCCCGCACGTGGCCACCCTGGTGGTGGGCGGAGTGGCCTGTCCCATCAACCTGGACAGCTCTTCGGCCCTCAATATGGAGCGCCTCTATTACATCAAGACCCTCATCGACGAGGTGGGCGGCTTTGTCAAAAACGTCTATTTGCCGGACGTGTGCGCGGTGGGGGCGCTATATGCCGATTGGACGCAATACGGCAGCGGGGTGACCAATTACCTGTCGGTGCCGGACATGCCCATGGACACCAAGGGCACGAGCTTCAGCCTGCCGGGCGGTTATATCCCCAACAAGGACATCAAGCAGTTTACTCCCATCACCAGCTTCGGCTCCGAGGATTTCCGCTTCGGGGTCAAAGAGAGCATCAAGCACTCCTGGTATAACGGTGACTGGGCCCGAAGCCCTTTTGATGAAACTACGGAGCCCCGTTACGCCGACTTCCAGGACTCCGGCAAGTATTCCTGGGTCAAGTCCCCCTCCTTCAGAGACAACCCGGCCCAGGTCGGCCCGCTGGCCAACGTCCTGGCCATGTATGTGGCGGGGCATGAGCCCACCCAGAAATACGCCAAGCAGGCCCTGGAAACGGTAAGCAG
>CAZLRL010000237.1:0-4983 GCA_964561645.1 uncultured Desulfobacterales bacterium | reverse complement strand
CCGGTAAAAGTGGGGCATGGGGTCCCGGGGATCCAGGGTGGCGGCGTAATCCCATATGGCCAGGGCCTTGTCAAAGGCGTGCACCTGATAAAAGGCCTTGCCCAGTTCATTCTGATAGGTGGCAATGCGGGGGTCCAGCAGGGTGGCGGTGAGCATCTCGGCCAGGGCCTGGTCCAGCCGCCGGTAGCGGAAGTGGGTGAAGGCCAGCCCCAGATGGGGCTCTGCCAGTCGGGGGCTTTCCCGCATGGCCCGGGTGAAGAGTTCCTGGGCTTTTTCGTAATGGCGAAAGTTGAGGCTGACAAATCCGGCCAGGGACAGGACGTTGGCGTCCCGGGGGGCCTGCTCGAGGGCCTGGTCCGCGGTGCGCCGGGCCCTGGTGAAGTAGTTGCCGCCCAGGTAGACCTTAGCCAGGTAGAGGGCCGCGTCCACGAAGCCGGGGTCGACCTCCAGGGCTTTTTGTAAGTGCTCCCGGGCCGCGGGGAGTTGGAAGTAGGCGATGTCCACCAGGGCCCGGGTGAGCAGGGCCAGGGGGGAGTCGGGCCTTAAGGCCAGGGCCTGATCCGCCCGGGATCGGGCTTGTTGTTTGCGGTTTTGCACGATGTCCATCTGGGCCAGATAGCAGGTGGCCAACAAGCGGGCGACGGGGTCGGAGGAAGCGGCCGCGGTCGTGAAGAGGTGGCGGGCTTCCTCCGCCTCGCCCACCAGCATGGCGAAATATCCGGTCATGGCGGCCATGAGCGGATGGCCGGGGTTGGGTTTGTAGGCGGCCTTCATGAGGAGATAGGCCCCTACCGCGTCACCCATCTGATAACGAGCCAGCGCGGCCCCCACCACCGCGGCGGCCCCCGGTTGAGACACGCGCTCGAAAAGACTCAGGGCTTCCTCCGGACGGTGCTGCTGGAGTGTGACCCAGCCCGCCAGGGTCAGGGCCCGGGAATTGGCGGGAGCCTGGGCCAAAGCCTGCTCGGCGATGGCCGCGGCCTCCCCCAGGCGTCCTTGGTCATAGGCCGCCACCCCGCGGCTCAAAAGGGCATCCAGCGCGGTGGGGCCGCCCGGGGCCGGGCCCGCGGCTTCCAGGGCCTGCAAGGGCAGGTCCCGATAGCTGAAATATCCGGGGTAAAACAGGGACCACTGTACCGCGTCCGCAGGCTGCACCAGCACCCGCTTGGTGGGCGCCTGCCCGGGGCGGGCCACACCCTCCTCCCCGGCGGCCAGCACCACCTCCCCATAGGGATTGGACAATTTGACATTACCTTCGAGGAGGACCACGCTAGTGGTGCCGTCCGGCTGGACGCGCACATTTAATTCGGTGCCTCGAATGGTGGCAGTGACCGTGGGGGTTTCCAGCTCGAAAAAGAACTCTTCTTTTTTATTACGCAGCCAGATTTCCCCCTGCTGCACCCCATAAATGCTGCTCTCCCGGGCCTGGGCCGCGGGGGCGATCTCCCCCAGGCGCAGGCGGGGGGAGGGGGCCACGCTTTTCAGCAGCAGGACGGTATTTTCGTTGAGCTTGATCTGGCTTTCGTCGAGGCAGAGAATGGCCGCCCGCGAATTGGGTCCGGTGCGCACCATGTCGCCAGCCACCAAGGTCTGCTGGAGGCGGGCTTTTTGCCAAGCCACGGTTCCGGCGGGACGTATGGCCACCTGTCCCTGGATGAGAACGAGGCGGCCGGCCGGTTCGGCGGCCTGGGCCGGGGCAGTAATGGCCAAAACCAGCCCCAGAAAAACGGCCCAAAGCAGGATCTTGTTTTTCTTAACCACCCCCATGGCTCCCTCCGTATTCCAAAACCCCGGCGGCCCAGGGAGAGTCGGGGAAATTTTGCAGCCACTCCAGCTTGCCGAAATGCTTGAAACACCAGTAGCAGGGATCCAAGGTGAGGTCCCCCAGCCGGTCCCGATCCCTGAGCCTGGCTTCCATGAGCTGGGCCTGGCCGTGCAAATGGCGGATGAGGCCTTCTTTAAGGGAAACTTCCCGAAGGTCCGCCACTTTTTCCCGGCCCAGGGAACTGGGGACGCCGTTTTCCTGAGTGACGTGGGAAAGATTGCAGCAAAGGATCAGGTGGCCCTGAAAATCCAGGTTAACCCCCTGGATAATATTGGTACAGGTGAACAGGGGGGTTCGGGGGCCGCAGCCTTCGATGGTGATGGGGGATCTGAGGGCCTTGGCCAGGGTGGAAGTAATCCAATGAACGATGCCCCGGAGTTCCTCAGGTGAGGGGATGATCCCTTCCCGGATCAATAGAGGCGAGGGAAAGGGGTGCAGGAAGGCATGCTCCATGGTCCCCAGGGTGGTCCCCAGCATGGCCAGCCCGAGAAGTTCTTCTTTGTTGAAGTTGGTGATGACGCTCTTGAGACTGAAGGGGAGTTCTTCGAGCTTGCAGATGGTGGCGGCCTCGATAACCTCCCGGAAAGACCCCTCACCCCGCAGGGCTTCGTGGGTCTCGGGCTTGGCCCCATCCAGGCTGAAGCACACTGCGGCCAGCTTCTCCCGGTTTTTTGCCTCTTTCAGGAGGGGAAAGACCTTTTCCCGGAAGCGGTACCCGTTGGTCACCAGGTTGAAGGTGAAGTCGTGGTCCACCACCAGGCTGATAGCCCTTTCCAGGTGGGGGTAGAGGGCCACTTCCCCCCCGGTGAGGCAGACCGCCTTCAGTCCCAGGTCCCGACCCTGAACCAGCACCTGCTCCAAGAGTTCAAGGGGCAGGTGCTCGGGCAGGTCAGCCTTGTTCCGGATGCAATGGAGGCAGTGGCGATTGCAGACATTGGTGAGCTCGATGGAAAGGCTGTTCATGGAAAGGCTCCTGCGCTCCTAAGGGCGCTGCCAGCTCAATAATGTCCTCTACGCTCCTGGTGCCGCCATGCTCCCCTAGCCGTAGCTTTTGATGTGTAAGAAGATGGTTAATTAGGGCCAGTAATAATAGGTGACACCATATCCCAGGGAGCACAAGCTGCCTCCGGCGACCACCTCGGCATCCCATTTTGTCTTTTTAGTCTTTTCAGGCGCGGGCGGCACGATGGATTTGTCGTCCTTTTTGCTGGCCAGGACACCGAAGTCTTTATCAAGTTTTTCCAAAAACTTGGTCAAGTGTTGATCCACATCTTGTTCCTTCACGGTGAACAGGTTCAACATGCTTTTTTTCAAATCCTTGTAATGAATGCCCTTGCCTTTGTCGGTTTGCTTGGCCAGAAGATGCAACATCTCCTTGGCGGATTCGTGTTTGGGGGTGTAATGCACTCCTTTCTTGTGGTTCACAATAATCATTTTAGGTTCTTTATCAGTTTTGTCCTGTAAAGCCACGAAGATACAATCATCATTGAGCCACAAAACCTTATCTTCTAATGACATGTCTTTCCCTCCTTTTGCGGGTAGATTTTCCTCGACCCCTGCCGGGGAGGAATCTGCTGGTGGATGGTGGAGCTGCGTGGGCCTTTACGGTCCTTGCCTGGAAGGCAACAAAGCCAGCTTACCTGGGGAGGCGGCTGGCTTTTTAAAGAAGCATAGAAACCCTCTTGGGATGGATTTAAGAGAAAGGTCAAATCATGACATCACCTTGGCAAAATTCCATGGCTTTGTCAAGAAATCTCTCTGCCATAGAATTTTGGGGTTTATTTTTTTGAACTTCGTCTCGTCCACGGAGCTGAAATTTGACCGGCAAAAAATATTCGACCCCGGAAGCCCGTTCATTCCCCGCACTTAATCTTCTCCGAAGTAGGCGAGGGGATCTGGAAAGGAGCGACTTTTCGAGGCCAGGGCTTTCTTAGCGGGTGAAAAAATGAGACGAATAGAAAATTTGCGGCCTAATTGAAAAATAAAAAGGGGTTGGCCCCAACCAGCCCCTTTTTATGCCTGCCTTAATGCTTGGGGTGAGCGACGGGACTTGAACCCGCGGCCTCCGGGGCCACAACCCGGTGCTCTAACCGGACTGAGCTACGCCCACCATGTGTGTTAGATGTACCATAAACGCCCGCCAGGGGCAACAAAAGCCTGGGGGGAGAAATTTCCCGGGAGCGCGGCTGGGGTTTCGTCTTTACAAGCCATGGTGCGGGATATACCTTTACAAGAGATCAGAAAGGATGGTGACCGCCATGCAGGAGGCCAGGTTTTACGAAAAAGTCGAAGATAACAAGGTGCAATGTCATCTGTGCGCGCACGAATGCAAGATTGATCCCGACAAACGGGGACTTTGCCACGTGCGGGAAAACCGCCAGGGCAGTCTGTACACTCTGGTGTACGGCATGGTGGTGGCGGAAAACATCGACCCCATCGAGAAAAAGCCCCTGTTCCACTTTCTGCCGGGCTCCCGGTCCTATTCCATCGCCACGGCGGGCTGCAATTTTATGTGCATGCACTGCCAGAATTACGATATTTCCGATTTCCCCCGCAGGCATCAGGGAAAAATTCCCGGCACGGTGCGCTCTCCCGAAGACATCGTCCGGGAGGCCAAGGCCAATCGCTGTGCCACCATCTCCTACACCTATACGGAACCGACGATCTTCCTGGAGTTTGCGCTGGATACCGCCCGCCTGGCCAAAGAGCAGGGCATCAGAAATGTTTTTGTTTCCAATGGCTTTATGACCGAAGAGTCGGCCAAGGCCGCGGCCGAAGTCATTGCAGGTGATAACATCGACCTGAAGAGCTTTCAGGATGATTTTTACCGCAAGGTCTGCAAGGCGCGGCTGCAGCCGGTCCTGGACACCATCCAGCGGATGAAGCAGTTGGGAGTATGGCTGGAGGTGACCACCCTGGTGATTCCGGGGCTCAACGACTCGGAGGAGGAACTCACGGAAATCGCCCAGTTCATCAAGGGAGTGGGGCCGGAGATCCCCTGGCACGTGAGCGCCTTTTATCCCACCCACCAGATGCTGGATCGGCCCCGCACCCCGCCCGCCACCCTGCTCAAGGCCCGGGAGATCGGCCTTAAGGCCGGCTTGCGCTATGTGTACACCGGAAATATGCCGGGACAGGGAGGGGAAAGTACCTACTGT
>CAZLRL010000236.1:0-4990 GCA_964561645.1 uncultured Desulfobacterales bacterium | reverse complement strand
ACCCCTTGTCTGCCAGGCTCCTGCTTGGCGATAATGTCTTGGCAATTTATACCAAGGTTGCCGTCAGACAAGTAATTTTACTGTAGGGGCACGGCTTGCCGTGCCCGAGGCGCAGGCTTAGCCTTGCGGCTACATTTTGTTACTATATGACAATAACTTGGTATTGGTCCCCAAGCAGAGCTTGGGGGAAAACGGCGTTCCCAAGCGGGAGCTTGGGAACGAGAAATAAAAACCTTCCTTCAGATTGAAAGTCTATCAGTTCTATAAACCTAACTTTTGTGCCCAAAAACAGGTGGGCAGTGCCCACCCTACGCAGCTTTTTCCTGCACAGGCAAGATGCCTGTGCTCCCGCTTATATCAATTTCGCTTTCAAATGAAACAAACTTGCAATGTAACTAATGGATATTCTTGTTTCTTTTTACAGAAAACCGAAAACCGAAAACGGTATTAATTGGTGAACGGTCAGGGGCATCTTGCCCGGGCACGGGCTGGAAGCCCGTGCTACCAAATATACTTAGGAGGCACGAGAACTTGTCTCTTGCCTGTTTTTGCACAGGCTGGAAGCTGTGCTCCCGCTTAATCCTACAATTCCGCCTTCTTAGGCTCCGACTAATAACCCGTTGTATCCATCGATTCACTTAAATTTGGGCAAAGCGTATTTTTCGGCCAATGCCCGGCGTTCCTGCTCCGGCAGGGATTTCATGTACGACTTCCAGCCCGGACACCAGCCGGCGTGCCAGCGCCACAACCGGCCCAACAAAGACTGGGGGTGTTTGTCATACCTGGCTTTGAAACTGCACGCGGCACAACCGGATTCTGCCATCGCTCGTGCTCCTTGTAATATTTTTAGTTCATGTAGGGTGCGCTCTGCGCACCAAAAAATGTAGGGTGGGCACCGCCCACCAGCTCCATAAACTTAATTTTCTTTGACCGCCGAGAGCTTGATCAAGGGCCTATATTTTGCCCTTACGTTTCAGGGCCTGAAGCACGTCCTCAAACGGCAAGTCGGGCTCGTGCCGCCGCTCTTCAAAGGCTGCCAAATCCTCGGCATCTTCGTGAGGCTCTTTTCTTTTTTTTACATTATTTTTATTCAAAATCTTGAACTTGTCCATGTTTCTCAAGGTATTTCATGATTGATGGATTCAATATGATTTTCCCATCACTAAATTTTTGACCAATTACAGAAACAACCACGAATAAGGCTGATTCATAACATGTTATAGCATCAGAAGACAATCTATCATGGTCTTCTGACCAAAGATGTAAATAACGATTTCGAATACCACGAATTGTGTCAAAATATTGTTTAATTTTATCATCAATCACATCATAGGCATAAAGAATGTTAATACGACGTTCTTGACCAAGTTTTTCAAATTTGTTACCAAATATAGCTTTCTGACCTTTTTCTGACATAGATTTGTCATTAAGTTTAAAATCTGATATTTCAAATAACAGCACAGCTATCATTTCTGCAACTATACCACATAGTGCAATAGTTCCTATATAGTTCCCGCACATATATCCTGCTTTTGCATGGCGCAATGGCCAAATAAGCTTATCAAGAAGCCTTTGTTCATTAGGTGCTGCGACTAGTCTTATCTTTTCAATACTAATTTCTTTGTAACGAGAGATCATATCCTCAATCTTTGAACCTATGCCTGGGCTACAAATAAAATCAAGAACTGATTCGGGACTAACATCTCGCCCTGTCGCTGATCCCCAAGACTCATCCACCTCAAGGAATTGGAGAGGATTCAAAAAAACCTCAATTAATTTATCGTCTGACATATTTAACCTTTTTCTGAAAAGCAGCCAATCTAACTTAAAAGGGATCAGCAATTGAGTAAAACAGAAGTTGCAACCATTATTTCCAGAAGGTTGACCTCCCATTCAATATTTCTACCTACCCCCGCTCCAGCTTTTCCAGGGTATCGGTAACAGGCCGCACGCGGTCTTTGACTTCCTGTTCCAGGGCCTCCAGGTCTGATTCAGTGAGGATTTTGCCGGTGGTCACCAGGGTCAGGTCCGCGGGCTGTTGGCTGACCAGGGTTTCGCCGGTGAGCACGCCCCGGGTCTTGTAGTGAATTTCCTGCTCGGTCCAGCCCTCATCGCCGATGACGATGGCAAAGCAAAAGCCGCCGTACACCGTCTCCAAAAGCTGGGCTTGCGCCACCGGCACGTCGGTGAGCAGGGTGACGCTGGCCGGGGCCGGCGGCGCGCTGCCCGGCGAAATTTTTTGTAAGGCGAGATTCGAGCTCTCGTCCTCACCAAATACCCTGAGGGCCAGGTCCCGGATGACCACTTCCTTCTGGGCCACGGGCACCCTCAGGAGCGAGGTGACATAGTCCAGCACCGTGGCCTGGTTGAGGTCGTCCACGGGAGAAAAATGGCGGTACTCGAGTTCGCCGTGGGAGTGGAGCCAGCCGTTGATGATGTGCCCTTCGGACAGGGTTTCCTGGAACGCGGCGATGCGCTCGGGGCTGAGGCTGGTGTAGGTCTCCAGGTTTTCGGTGTTTTCCGGCAGGCCCACATCCACGATGATCTCGGGCCGGACCCGCGCCGCCAGGGTAAAGCCGTACCACTCGAAGGCCTCGCCGTGCACCCGGCGCACTGTTTCGCTTATGGCAAAAGCCTTGGCCCTGGCGTAGTCGGTGATGAAGATCTCCCGGGGCAAAGCGGCCAGCCGGACTTCGACGGGTGCGGCCCGGGACAGGTCTTTTAAGGCCTTGAACCTCACTTGAGCTTCTCCCGGACGTAGGCCCCGTCCATCATGAGCTCCCCGGTGTAGGAGCCCGGCAGCTGGAACATATCCTCCAGGAGCACCCGGTGGAGGCAGCCGGTGAGCCCCCGGGCGCCGGTGCCCTCGCTTTTGGCCCGGCGGGCGATCTCCCCCAGGGCCTCCTCGGTGTAGCGCAGGTCGATGTCCCAGTCCTTCAGGTCCTGAACGTAGGCCTGCAGGGGGCTGTCCGCGCTTTTGGTCAGGATGTCCTCCAGCTCCTTGGTGGTGAGGCGGTTGTAAACCACCCGCACCGGGAAGCGGCCTACCAGTTGGCGTTCCATGCCGAAAGACACCAGGTCCTCGGTGGCCAGGTGGACCCGCCAGTCCCCCACCACGTTGAGGCGGGACAGGCGGTTCCGGACAATGCCCTCCAGGGTGTCGTAGGCCCCGCCGGCGATGAACAGCACGTGCTTGGTGGACAGGGTGAGGCGCTCCTTGCCGACCTCCAGGGTGTTGTCCACGCCTTCCACCAGCTTCAACAAACCCTTCTGGACGCCTTTGCCGGACACATCCCGGACCGTGGCGGTTTCCGCGGCGATTTTGTCCACTTCGTCGAGGTAGACCACGCCCATCTGGGCCACGTTGGGGTTGCCGCCGCCGGAGATGAGCAGGTCCACCAGGATGTCGCTGACGTTCATGCCCACGTAGCCCGTCTCGCTGAACTTGGTCATGTCCTCCACCACAAAAGGCACCCCCACCAGGCCCGACGCGGTTTCACAGGTGTAGGTTTTGCCGCAGCCGGTGGGGCCCACCAGGAGGATATTGGCCTTGGGGGTGCGAGTGGTTTTGAGGGCGCCTTCGATGTCGCCGTCGGTTTCCGCCAGAGAGCGCTTCAACGAGGCGCCCAGACGCCGATAGTGGAACGCGATGGCCGTGGCGATGATCCTTTTGCCCTTTTCCTGGCCGATGACGAATCGGTCCAATTCGCCCTTCAACAGCACGGGGGTCTTGCTGAATTCAAGAATATGCTGCACCGCCTCGTCCACTTGCCGGTCGCGGAACTGCTCCATCTTCTCTTCGAGGCGACGCCGCTTGTCATCACTTATGCCATTCGGCATGGTTGCTCCTTGTATGGGTTATGGGTTTTCTTGGGGGGCCAGGGGCTTGCACAGGTGAGGACACCTGGGCCACTGGCCCCTGCCCCTCTCCTCCAAGCCCCCTCCCCCAATCCCGTAACTCGGGAGCACAGGCTTCCAGCCTGTGCCACACAGGCAAGATGCCTGTGCTCCCGGAAAGGCTGTGGGAGGGGAGTTTGAGGGAAGGGCGGGGGAGTCGCACTCTCCCCCATCCTCATCTCAAAATTTAATCACTTCAAAGCAACGCCGCCAAGTGGCGCTGAGCCAGCTCTTCCGGCTCGAGGCCGGGCCGGCGCCGCCACAGGTGGGGCGACAACAGCATTTCCTCCGGACTGTGGGCCCAGCTTAAATAAGGGTTGTCCAGGCCGGAGAGAATCTCCTGGATCACCTGGAACTCCTCCGGGGTGGCCAGGAAAAACAGGGGCGGCTCGTAGGGAACTTTGGCCATTGACCCAGCCTCCCGGGCCAATTTTTCCGCGCCTGCTTCCGTCAAGGTCTCCAGGCGCCGACAAAATTCCGCCCCTAGTTTATAGCGCCGCACCAGGCCGCCGACCTGGGAAAACAGGGAAGGGGTTAGGGGTTCTTTGGCCCTTTCCCGAAGCCGCTTTTGGCGCCAGGTGTCCTTGAGGTCCATATCAGCTAGTCCGGTTTTTCACTTCCACCTGCCCGGAGACCAGCAGGGGATGGTCCGGGGGGATGCGATAGTCTTCAAAATCCACCAGGCGCATCATGCCCGGTAGAACATCCAGGCGGTGGTAGCCTCTCCGGCGCCTGGTGTCGTAACTGTACAGCAAGGTGTTGATGCCCTCCTCCAGGACCCGGATGGCATTTTGAGCCGAAAAAAGGAGATTCTGGTTTTCGGGTCCCATGCAGATCTGTTGGCCGGGGCCGTGCCGCCGCAGGAAAGGGTGCTTGTAGTGGTCCACCACCACGGGCCGCAGGCGCCCCAGAGTGGTGACGGCCACCCGGCAGTCCGGGAAGAAGTAGAGGCGGCGGTAATAATCCTGGAGCACGTAGGGGCCGGTACGTTTGTAAATCCGATAGCCCGGGGTTCTTTTCAGGCGGGTGAATCCGAAGCCGTCCAGTTCCAGGGAGCCTTTGTGGGCCAACCAGAGGAGGACCGCCAGGCGCC
>CAZLRL010000235.1:0-4992 GCA_964561645.1 uncultured Desulfobacterales bacterium | reverse complement strand
GTGCGGCTGCGCGTCCTGGACCGCTCCCAGCCGGAGGTCATCGATCTGGTGCGCCAGGGCGAGATCGACTTCGGCTTCGCCCTGGCCTCGGCCGCGCCCCCGGACCTCAAGGCCCGGCCCTGGCAGGAAGTGGAGATGGTGCTGATGACCCCCCCGGACCATCCCCTGACCCGGGTCGAGCAGGTCTCCCTGGAAGAGATCGTGCGTTACCCACTGATTCTCCCGCCCCGCGGCCAACGCTCCCCGGGCCGCCAAACCCTGGAGGCCCTTTTTCAAAAACAGGGCCTCAACTATCAGGTGGTGATGGAATCCTCCAACGTGGAGTTGAGCTCCCTGTACGTAGAACTGGGACTGGGCCTGTCCTTTGCCACCATCGTTAAAAACCTGCCCCTGGCCCGGCAAAGACCCCTGGCCTTTCTGCCCATGAGCCATTACGTGGCGCCGGATTACCTGGCCATCATTCACCGGCAGGACAAGGTCGTGCTGCCTTACATGCAGGCCTTCCTGGACCTGTTGCTGACCGGCTGAGGACCTCCGGCCGAGGCTCGAAAGCAAAAACTTTTCCTCCCTTGCAGTTGTTTTTCCCCCGGGCTGTCCTTATTTTTGGTTATCCACTTTTGGAAAGGAAAGCACGGTGGCGCCCGGAGAAAATGGGTTGGGTCGAGGTGTCCTTTTCCTGGTCATCCTCCTCCTCAACCTCCATCCCTGTTTCCGGGTTGGCGTGGCCGATGACCGAGTCCGGATCAATCCCGGGAGCAAAATCACTTTCAACCTGGAGCACCTGGATGAAAACGGTCTTTACGGTCCGCCTGACGGTCGCAGGGCTTTGCACTATGAGTTTTGCATTCCGGCTGATCCGGAGCTTGAAGCCCAGGTGCGGCGGCTGGACCCGAGCTGCCAACTTTTCAAAAACTCCCCGGGCAGGATCGGCTGCACCGAGGAGGAATATCTTTGTCTGGGAAACACCCACCAAGCCGATTTCAAGACGGTGCTCCTCAACTTGGCCCAGCTTCCTTATGTCAAGCGCATTGACCAAGCCTTTTTTGAATAGGCCGGCGCTCGACCGGGGACAGCCATAATAACTTTTGGGAGGGATTCAGGCATGTTGGGCAAACGACTGATGATTATGGTGCTGGCCCTGCTGGTGGTCACGGCTCTGCCTCTCCAGGCCGCGCCGCCGCAGGGAAAACCGGTAAGACCTTTAAAACAGTGGAGCGGGTCGGTGGACGACCTCTCCCTCCTGAAAGGCGCGCCGCAGGTTATCCTCTCCGCCCAGGAACTCGAGAAGCTCTGGCAGGCCTGGCACGTGCCGGGCCCGGGGCCGCAAGTGGATTTTGCCGAGGATCTCGTGCTGGTGCTTACCACTCGAGGGAGCGTTCTGCGCTTCGGCGCCACCCTGGACGACCAGGGAAATCTCCGGGTTTTGGGCCTGGCCACCCGGGACCTGCGTCCCGGTTTCCGTTACGTGATCGCGGTGGTCAGCCGGGAAGGGGTGAAGACCGTTAACGGTAAGACGGTAGTGAAGGAGACGTCATGACCGCCACGAGTCTCTCCTCAGGAAATTTATCCCCGAATCACCAACGCAGAAAGGATGCGTCATGAAAGAAAAATTTGCAGAAACCCTGTCTCGGCAAGGCCTGGCGGACTTCCTGGAAAGTTTGGCCCAGGATCTCAGGCAGGGGGAACTGGAGGTCCAGGGCAACACCTGGAGCGTGCCCGAGGAGATGGAGGCCAAGGTGAGCCTCAAAGAGAAAAAGGGGCGTTTGTCCCTCAAGCTGAAGGTCAAATGGGAGACGCTGCCGGAGTATGAGCCTGAAGCCCGGGAGCCTGTAGTCAAGTGGCAGGAGGCCTTTAAAGCCGTGAAAAAGCGTCTCGAAATTTACTTTAAAGACCTTCAGGCCACCGTGCAGCAAGGGAACTTCCCGGATCCCCAAACCCTGGAGAATTTTACCGAGGCCTCCCTGGCCCTGGCCGACCTGGCCGAGCCGGAATGGGAGGAGGCCAGGCAGGCCTACCTGGACCACCTGGCCGCGCTCAAGCGGGCCGTGGCCTGCCAGGACCTGGAAGCGACGCGCCACGAGGTCCTGGACCTGCGGATCGCCATGGTAGCATGTCACCGGGAATTTGGTTGAGGAATCAGCAAAGGGCTCAGGCGGACATGCGGTGGTGATAGTGGCTGATGATATCCCGCTTGGAAATCATGCCGACGATCTTGTCCGGATTGTCCTCCCGGGCCACGGGCAGCTCGTCCACGGCCAGATGGGCCATTTTATCCAGCGCGCTTTGCAGGGACTCGTTGGTGAAGGCTTTGACCACATGGGGGGTGGCCACGTCCCGGGCCACCACCACTTTGGCCAGGCTTTCCTCGAACAGGACCTCCCGGACGTCGTTGATGGACAGGATGCCGGTCAGTTTGCCCTGGGCGTTGACCACTGGAAAATGGGCGTCCTGGGACCCGGTCACCAGCTTGACCAGAATCTCAAAAGGCATGGTCTCGGGGATCAAGGTCACGGGTCGTTCGTGCAGGGCTTCGTGGACCTGCATATCTTCCAGCAGACCCCGGGCGAATTCCCCCATGTGGGCCGGGGAGGCCAGCCGGTTGATGGTTTGCTTTTCATACAGGCTGGTATGCCTGAGCAGGAGGAAGGACGTGGTGGCCACCACCATGAGGGGCACCAGCAGGGTGTAGCTGCCGCACATCTCGCAAGCCATGATAATGGAGGAGATGGGGACCTTGGCCACCCCGGCGAAAAAGCCGCCGATGCCCACCAGGACAAAGGAGCTGGGATTGACGATCCAGCCCGGGGCCACCTGGTGCCCCAGGAAGCCGAACGCGCCCCCCAGCATGGCCCCCATGAACACGGAGGGGCCGAAGACGCCCCCCGAGCCTCCGGAGCTGATGGTGGCCGAGGTGCCGAAGATTTTCATAAAGGCCAGGAGCAGCAAGGTGCCCCAAAAGATTTTCCCCTCCAGGGCCATCTGGACCCAGCCGTAACCGCCGTCCAGGATTTGAGGAAAAAAGATGGCGATGATACCCAGGAGGAGGCCTCCCAGGGCTGGTTTTAAAATGTTGGGAATGGGCAGCCGGTGGAAGAAATGATTCCTGGACCCATAAAACACCTTGATGTAGAAGTAGCCCACCAGCGCGCAGACTATGCCAAAGAGAGTATAGGGGATGAGTTCCCGGGGTTCAAAATTTACCGGACCCGGGAAAAACAGGGCGGTGCGGCCGTACCACTGGTCGAAAATGGAGGAGGCCACGATGGCGGAGACGATGCAGGGGAGGATGGCCTCGAATTCGAATTCGGCCTCCCGGTAGAGGACCTCCGGCGCGAACAGGGCCGCGCCCAGAGGGGCATGGAAGATGGCCCCGATGCCGCCGGCCGCGCCGGCCAGGACCAGGATGCGGCGCACCCGGGGTTTCAATTTGAGGATGCTGGCCAGAAAGGAGCCGAATCCGGCCCCGATCTGGGCGATGGGTCCTTCTTTGCCCGCGGAGCCGCCGCTGCCGATGGTGATGGCCGAGGCCAGGATTTTGATAAAGGGGACGCGTTTGCGGATGTAACCGCCTTTATGGTGGAAGGCCTCGATCATGGCATCGGTGCCGTGGCCTTCGGCTTCCGGCGCGATGAGAAAGACCAGCAGTCCCGAGACCAGCCCCCCCAGCGTGGGGATCAGAAGGTAGAGCCAGGAACGGTGGGCCGCGAGCATGTCCACCAGGGGCTGGTCGGACCCCCGGGCCGGTTCAAAAAAGCCTACCGGTATGTAGAGGAAGTAATACAGGCCTTGTCGCAGCAGTTCTTCAAAGAGGATGGCCCCCAAGCCGGCCACCACCCCCACGGCGATGCTCAGCAGGGGCCAATGGAGGTGCCCCGCCCAGCCGTAGAGGCTTTCGGTCATGTTTTTCTTCGTCCAGCGAGACCTTACCTCCCCCACTTAACCCAGTCCCCTTTGCACAATTTCTCCTTTAACCGATGATTTCCTGGGGTTTTTGGCCGGAAAGGCCTTGATTCCCAGATCGAATGAGAATTAATTTATCATTAATAGTATGGAAATTTCAAAGCCGCAAGCCTAAGATTTATCTTGAGCGAAAGGGAAATTTGTCTGCATGTGGTGGCGCAACCGCAATGTTCTGCTGATCCTGTCCCTGGTCCTGGCCCTGCCTGCGGGCCAGGCCGCCCCGTATCTTGAACCCCTGGTGCTGCCGGCCTTGGGTCTGGTGATGACCCTGGCTCTGCTGGAGGTCTCGGGTGAGGTCTTCCGCTCGGCCAAAAACCTGGTGTGGCCCGTGCTGGTGGGTTTGGTGATGAATTTCGGCTTAAACGGCGGGCTGATCCTGGGCCTCAGCACTCTTTTGACCAGCCGGGAGGAGTTTTTCACCGGCTTTGTGCTCATAGCCGCGGTGCCGCCGGCGGTGGCGGTGGTGCCCTTCACCGCCTTGCTCCGGGGCGATCGGACTTTTTCCTTCCTGGCCACCATCGGTTGCTATCTGGGGGCCCTGGCCCTCACCCCCCTGATGGCCGTGGGGTTGTTGGGGACCGCGTTTATTCACCCCTTCCGGATCTTCAAGATTTTGCTGCTGCTCATTTTGCTGCCCCTCCTGGTCTCGCGGGTGCTGCGCTGGGCCCGCCTGGCCGCGCCGCTGGAGCCCTGGAAAGGGGCCCTGACCAACTGGTCTTTTGCCCTGATCACCTACACCATCGTGGGCCTGAACCGGGACCTGTTTCTGGGTCAGCCCCTGGCCCTGGTTGCGCCCATCACCATTGCCCTGATCAGCACTTTCGTTCTGGGCGAGGTCATCTCCCGTCTCGCCCGGTGGTGGGGCGCGGGGCGGGAGCTTACCGTGAGCCTGGTGTTGCTGGGTACTTTGAAAAACGCGGCCCTGGCCGGAGGTCTGGCCCTGAACCTGTTTGATCAGCAGACCGCGGTGCCGGCCACGGTGTGCGCCATTTTTCTGATCATCTATTTCATCTGGCTGAGTTTCTGGCAGGG
>CAZLRL010000234.1:0-5000 GCA_964561645.1 uncultured Desulfobacterales bacterium | reverse complement strand
AGTTTCTTCATCGCCGGCCAGCCCGCGTACACCTTGCGCCAGGCCGAGCGCCAGGTAATCCTGGTGTCCTCGGGTGCGGTGGCCGCGGGCTTGAAAAAACTGGAGATTTGCCTCCGCCCCACGGGCATCCCCCAGGTACAGGCGGTGGCCGCAGCCGGACAAAGCTCCCTGATGCAAACCTACGAGGAAGCCTTTGCGGCCCACGGCCTCAAGGTGGCCCAGATCCTTTTGACCCATGACGACCTGGCCTCCCGCAGTCGCTTCCTCAACGCCCGGAACACCTTGTTCACCCTGCTCCAGTGGAATGTGGTTCCCATCATCAACGAAAACGATACCGTGGCCACCGATGAGTTGAAGTTCGGGGACAACGACCATCTGGCCGCGCTGATTTGCAATTTGGCCGAAGCGGACCTCCTGATTCTGCTGACCAACACCGACGGCCTGTATGCCCACGACCCCCGCGAGGACCCGGCCGCGCCTTTGCTGACTTTTTTGGAAACCACCGACCCGCGCCTCGAAACCGCGGCGGGACAGCGTCCCAACGCTTTGGGCCGGGGGGGCATGGTGAGCAAGCTCCAGGCGGTGAAAAAGGCTGCGGCCGCGGGCATCCCCAGCCTCATCGCCAACGGTTTGCGCCCCGGCGTGTTGGGGGAAATTTTCGACGATCAGGAGGTGGGGACCTTTTTTCTGCCCCAAACCCAGAGGCTTTCCAGCCGCCAGTACTGGCTGGCCTATAACGTGGCCCCCGAGGGCGCCATCCTGGTGGACCTGGGCGCCCGGGAGGCCTTGGTGCGCCTCGGCAAGAGCCTCCTGCCCGCCGGCGTCCTCGAAGTCTTCGGCGGTTTTCAAAAAGGCGCGCCGGTCAACCTGATGGACCCCGAAGGCCAGACCTTCGCGGTGGGGCTGAGCAACTATTCTTCCCAGGACATCAAACGCATCAAGGGCAAACAGACCCAGGAAATCGCCCAGTCCCTGGGCCACAAAGACTACGACGAAGTCATCCACCGGGACAACCTGGTGGTCTTCCCGGAATTCGGGGGCGGGTGAGGGGTGATTTTTGGGGGAGGGGGCTAAGGGACAGCGGCCCCTTACCCCCCCAAACCCCCCACCCCTAATCCCATAACCGGAAGCACAGGCATCCTGTCTGTGCTGTAGCCGCAGGCTTTAGCCTGCGTTTGCCTCGATATAGAATGTTTTCTGGTTCCCAAGCTCCCGCTTGGGAACCCCATTGAAGGCGAAGCTCTGCTTCGCAAAATCAACGCCGTCAGAAACCGTTGATCTGATCTCGGTGCCAAGCAGAGCTTGGCTGGCAATCCCGTTTCCAAGCCGGAGATTGGGAACGAGAGGTAAGTTGACCAGTACTGATTATGGACATTTCATTTATTGATGATGCGATGCAAGTTAATTTGACAGACGGCCGGCAAATTCGTATCCCTTTAGAATGGTTCCCCAAACTCCGTGACGCCTCTCCAAAACAACGCCAAAACTGGCGCCTCATCGGTAAAGGCATAGGTATTCACTGGCCAGAGTTGGACGAGGATGTGTCATTGGAAGGAATGCTGAGCTAGTAAGGGAGTAGGCATTGGTCAGCCGGGCCCAGGATTGGTTCAAACAGGCAGTGCGAGACCTGGAGCAGGGCGAAGACTCCCGGTCCGCAGGACGCCACGAGTGGGCCTGCTTTGCGGCCCAGCAGGCCGCGAAAAAGGCAACCGTGGGCCTGCACCGCTTTTGCGGCCAGAAGGGCCAGGGGGATTTAATTTCTAAACTTCTGCAGCAAATACCTCAAGATTTGGTGGTTCCGATAGAATTGATTGGAAAAAGCAAGGTTCTGGATAGCTTCTATATTCCATCCCGCTATCCCAATAGCCATCCATCCGGTGCGCCCTTCGAGCACTATGGGCCTTTGCAAAGCGAAACCGCGGTGAATTATGCCCGTGAGATCATTGATTTTGTCCGTCCTGAAATGGCCGAATAAGGAAACTGTAGATACTGCTGTGCGCCGCTGGGCGAACAAAATAGTTCAGGATCGCCAGGATATTCTGCAGATCGGCTACTTCGGTTCTTACGCTCGGGGCGACTGGGGCGTGGGGAGCGATTTGGATATCGTGATTATTGTGGAAAGGGCTGACAAACCTTTTGAGATGCGGGCCTGCGATTTCGACACCAAGGAATTGCCAGTACCTGCGGATGTGCTGGTCTATACCCGGGAAGAATGGCAGGATGATCAGAGGAAATTTTCTAAAACCTTGTCCACTGAGGTGGTCTGGATTTTATTGACCGAATAGTTCTTTTCTCTCTACAAATACCGAGGTAAGCATGAAAATAAAAGTAATTATCCATGAAGCCGCGGAAGGCGGTTACTGGGCCGAGGTACCGGCCATTCCCGGGTGTGCCACCCAGGGTGAAACCTTTGAAGAACTCCTCCAGAATTTATACGAGGCCATCGAGGGTTGTTTGTCGGTGGGCCGATAGAAATTCCAATTAGTATTTAGGGAAGGCCTATGAAGGCTGTTATTTGGGCCATTAGAAAATCCTTCTTTTTACTGCTAGCATTTATTCTCTCCGTGCCGCAACTGGCCCTGGCCTTAACCGCGGACCAGGTTTACGAGCGCGTAAAAAAATCAGTGGTTGTGGTAAAAACATACGATCGGGCGGGGAAAATAGTGGGCTTGGGGAGCGGGGTGGTGCTGCCTTCCGGAAACATTGTCACCAACTACCATGTGGTCAAGGCCGGGGTGCGGTATACGGTGGGCCAACTGGGGAAAGCAGCGCCGGCCTTTTTGCAAGGGAACGATCCTGAAAAAGACCTGGCTCTCCTTGTGGCCCCGAGTCTCACAGGCACCCCAGCCCGCCTGGGCCAGGCCTCACGGATTAAGGTCGGGGAGCGTGTCTATGCCGTTGGCGCACCCCAGGGCCTGGAACTGTCACTCTCCGAAGGGATCGTCTCCCAACTCCGGGGCGGCCTTCCGCCAATCATTCAGACCTCCGTGGCCATATCCCAGGGCTCCAGCGGCGGCGGTTTGTTCAACGCTCAGGGGGAGCTGGTGGGTATTATGACCTTCTACTTGGAAGGTGGCCAGAGCCTCAATTTTGCCCTGCCGGTGGAGTGGGTCAGGGAGGTGGCCACAGCACCAGCGCCCGATCGGGGGCCGATAATTGGAGAGAATGGGCCAGCTGTCCCTGCACCTGCGAAAAAATCCACAGGGCGCTGGCTTGACATGGCAATGGCACTCGATAGAGCTAAAGATTGGCAAGGCCTCCTGGCCCATAGCCGGCAGTGGACCATGGCCGACCCGGGCGACTCAGAATCTTGGACCTATCTTGCTGTTGCTTTCGAAGAACTGGGCCAATACCAGGAGGCCATTTCAGCTTATCGTGAGTTACTGCGCCTGAAGCCTGATGACGCCTATGCCTGGGGGAACCTTGGGTTTGTTTACAGTAAATTGGGTCGTTACCAAGATGAAATAGAGGCGTATCGTGAGGCGCTGCGCCTGAAGCCTACTTTGTCTTATGTCTGGTTTGTCCTTGGAGTTGCTTACGGTAAATTAGGCCATTATCAAGATGAAATTAAAGCGTACCGTGAGGCGTTACGCCTGAAACCTGATGACCCCAAGGTCTTGACAAACCTTGCCCTTGTTTATGCCCAGATAGGAAACCGAAGCGCAGCCATGGACGCGGTGAAGGAATTGCGGCGTTATGATTCAAAACAAGCGGATGAGCTTTATAGCCTTATCATGATCATGATCATGATCATGCGGCCTTGAGGACTGGGGCGCAGAAAACGTTGAAAATGCAGGGTGTGCTATGGCCCTCAATTTAACACAAAGATATGCTATCTGAAATATGAATGCAAAAGAAATAGTAAATATTATTAGAGATTCATCTGACTATGCCAAGCAACAAGGTTTAGAAGTTGTTCGAATTTGTGATCTTGATAATTTACTTAACGAAATTGATAAACTTATAATAAATGAATCAATGCAAGAGAAATCTGTGCAAGAAGATACAACTTTAACAAAATTCAAACTGGAACATGAATCAAGTTTAGCTCAATTCAGAGCAGTGGTTGATACAAAAATAGAAGAATTTAAATCTGTAATTTCAGCAGGACAAACTGCTTTAAGGAGTGCCATTCTTATAAATGGTGGAGCAGCTATTGCTTTATTGTCTTTTATCGGACATATCTGGAATACTAATACATCAACTGCTATAGCTAAAGAAATAACTTGTTCTCTCTTTATATTTCTAATTGGAGTTTTGGCAGGAACTGTTTCAACTGGAACAACATATTTGTCACAATATTCCTATGGTTATGGCAAATATAAATTGGGTCATATTATCAATATCTTGACTATAATGATTATAATAATTTCATATATTTGTTTTTTATATGGAGGCTATATTGCGTACAATTCATTTATTTCGCATTTCTAATTTCCTTGAAATTTTTAATAAATTTTAACGGGGAATTTATGGAATATTCTAAAATTATTAGGAACATGGCCCAAGAAGCCAAACAAGCCGCCCGGCCCCTGGGGAATCTTTCCCGGGGCGTCAAGGACCAGGTGCTGCTGCGCATGGCGGAGCTTCTGCAAGAGCGGCAGGCGGAGATCCAGGCCGAGAACGCCAAAGACGTGGACCAGGCCAAAGCCGACGGGCATCCTGCGGCCTTCATTGATCGCCTGACCCTGTCCGACAAAGTCATGAACTCCATGGTGCAGGCCCTGGAGGAAGTAGCCGCCCTCCCCGACCCGGTGGGGGAAGTGGTGAAGATGTGGCGGCGGCCCAACGGCCTGCTGGTGGGGCGGGTGCGCATCCCATTGGGCGTCATCGGTTTCATCTACGAGTCCCGGCCCAACGTCACGGTGGACGCGGCGTCTTTGTGTCTCAAGAGCGGCAATGCCATCATCCTCAAAGGGGGGAAGGAAGCCCTACATTCCAACCTGGCCCTGGCCAAACTCATGCAGGACGCCCTGGCCGAGTTCAATATCCCGGCGGGC
>CAZLRL010000233.1:0-5021 GCA_964561645.1 uncultured Desulfobacterales bacterium | reverse complement strand
CCGCGGCCCAGGCCTTGGGGCAGATCGGCGACCCCCAAGCCGGGCAGGCCCTGCTCCCCCTGCTGCAGGACGACAACTCGTATGTCCGGGGGGTGGCGGCCAACGCCCTGGGGCAGCTCCGGCTCTTCCGGGCCGTGCGGCCTCTGGTCGCGGCTTTGCAGGACCAAGACCCCTTCGTGCGCTACAACGCCGTGGCGGCCCTGGGTAAGATAGGCTACCCCCAGGCGGTGCGGCCCCTGATCCTGAGACTGAAGGATGAAAACTCCTGCATCCGGGAGGCCGCGGCCATTTCCCTCCAGGAAATCACCGGCAAAAGCTTCGCCCAGGACCAGGCCCAATGGAACAAATATTGGGAGGCCAACAAGGAAACTTTCTTGAGCTCCTGCGCCAAGGGGCTGTGCAAGTATTAACAATAACTTGTATTTTTGCGTCTCTCTGCCCCCTTCCGGCTTGCGGTCGGAAGGGGGTTTTTGTTTGGCTTCAAGTCCAAAGTCCCGGGTCCAGAGTCGACGTTCGACGGTCCTGTGTCCGAGATCCCTGCTCTCTGCAAAAACGCCCTCCAGCCTTCCACCGGGAGCACAGGCATCTTGCCTGCGCTGCACAGGCGGGAGGCCTGTGCTCCCGTTCTGGGGTTGGTGGAGGGAGTTTGAGGCAGAGGGCAGGGGTCCGCCGACCCCTGCCCTCTGCCTCAAAAATTTATAGAGGCTGTAAATGGTCGCTGATCTTGACGCCGGTGCCGAAGACGCCGCCGCATTCGCACTTTTTGGAGCAGGGCTCGCACGCCGGCGGGTAGAATTGCTTCCAGGTGGTGATGGAATTGCGGGCCAACCGCCGGGTGTCGGGGGTGAGGACGCAGAGCGGATGGTTATAGATGGACACCGGCACCATCCGTCGGGTCAGGTGCCGCACCGCCCGGGCCAGCGTCTCCCGGTAGTCATAGGGGTCCAGCCACAGGCGGTCCAGGTTCTGTTCGGCCAGGCCGGTGGTCTCCATGCCCATGAAGGCCACCTGCATGACAAAGGGGAGATTCCGGTAGATGAATTCGGCATACTGGGCCAGGCGGGGCACGGTCAAGGCGCTGAGCACGGTGCGCAGGCCCACGGGCTGGGACAGCAGGGCCAGGTTGTGCAGGCCCTGGATGGTGTCCGCAAAGGCGCCCCGGGCCCCCATGACCCGGTCGTGCTCGGTGTCGTTATCGGCAAAAAGAGGCACTTCCAGCAGCAAAGCCGGGTAGCCCGCCTGCACCACGGCTTTGGCGTACGCGAAATTTTTCAACTTCCGGGCGTTGGTCAATAAAGTAAGGTGAGCCTGGGGAAGTTGGCGGCGGCACAGCCGGATCAGTTCCACCAGCCTTTCCCCCAGCAGGGTGGGTTCGCCGCCGGTAATGGCCAGGCAGGTGACCTCCTTGGGATCCATGAGTTCGAGGAGCCGGAGATTATGCTCCCAAAGCCCTTCCGGGTCCTCGCACGGGGGCTGGGGACACATGACGCACAGGCAGTTGCAGCGGTTGGTGGCAAAAAGGCAGTTATGGGGAGACCCCTTCTCGTAAAATACTATCACCCGGCCGCTGGGCTCGATTTGGACGATATCCCCGTCCTTGAGCGCGGCCAGCCCCTCGGAGGGCAGGCCCGTCACGGTGGGAATGCCGTTCAAAGCTGGCGCTTTCACTTCGGTCCCGGCGAGGATGGCGGCCAGTCGCCGTCTGGCCCGGGGGCGGCGGGAGAGGCGCGCCAGATCCTCCGGAGAGTGTACCGGATATACCCAGGCATGACCTTTGGCGCGGCCGGGGGAGCGCGTTCCCACGATTCCCAGAATGGGCGCGGTAATTCCCAGGGGATGGCCGACCATGGCGCTCATATTATTTTCACTTTTAAAATGAAACAAACTTTCATTTTAAGCAGTTGATATTTTTATTTCTTTTTACAGAAAACCGGAAACCGAAAACAGAAAACCGGTATCACACGCACTCGCCCCGCACTTCGGCCAGGGACCGATTGGTGATCCAGGCCCAGAACACGTCCATGACCTCCGGGTGCCCCTCGTCCAGGAGAGTGAGCAAAAACTCCAAAACAGCCTTATGCTTTTCGCAAAAATCGCTGGTGGGGCGGTGTCCCACCAGGTCCCCTTGCAGCGCGTAATTGCGGATGGGATCGGCCCCGCAGTACATCTGGAAGACGCAGCCGTAGCAGCCCGGCAGGGTCTCCACGCAGGAGGATTCAACTAGTTCGTGCATCACCGGGGAGGTAAAAATCTGCCCATAGCTGTCCCGGTTGACGTTTCCCATGTAAAACCGGGGGTCTCCCATCTTGGCCAACATGCGGGCTTCGTCGCAGGGGTACACATTGCCGTTATAGTCGTACACCACCCCGGCGAGGCCGGCGCCCGTCGGGGACTGCAGGTCCACGAACCCGGTGGCAAAGGGGGTGAGGATGCGGCTCAGCAGAATGGTGGCGAAATCCTCCACCAGGGGGATGCCCTGCAGGTTCAGGTCGATGATGTACAAAAGTGCCTTTTTGTAAGCCTCCACAAACGCGGCCACCGGATATTGGAAGCTCTCCCGGTGGGCCTCGCTCCTGGCGTAGCCGTAGGGGTTGATGTTCCTCAGGAAGATGCCCCGAAACCCCAGGCGCACGTATTCGTCGATGATCTCCGGCAGATGATCCAGGCCGTCTCTGGTCAGAGTGGCCAGGGCGTTGGCCGCATCGTGGCCCAGGACTTCCCGGGTGCGGGCCAGGTTTTTCAAAAATAGATCGTAACTGCCCCCGCCGCTCCGCATGACCCGATGGCGGTCGTGAATCTCCGGGGGGCCGTCCAGCGAGGTGGAAACGGAAATGCCCTCTTTTTTCAAATAGGCCAGGATGGCGTCGTCCATCAGGGTTAGGTTGGTGCAGACCACGAAGGACAGGTCTTTTTTGGCCTTTTGGTTGCGGCGCTTGGCCTCCTTGACAATGGCTTTTATGACCCGGAAATTCAACAGGGCCTCCCCGCCCTGGAACTCGATCTTGACCGTGGGAGAGGGAGTGGACATGATCTTGTCCACCACCTGGCGCGCGGTTTTGACGCTCATGTCCCAGCGGGTGTCATCCACGGACTGGCTGGAGGCGTGGCAGTAATGACAGCGCTGGTTGCACCGCAGGGTCACCACCACAATATGCAATCCGGTGAAATCCTTGAGAAAGGCCTTCTTGGAGCGGTACTTGGTGGCCAGCATATTGACCACCGGGGTCACCTGGGTGTCAGTGAGGAGGTGCTTGCCTTTCAGGTCCAGAAACAGGGGAGAGCCGGGGGGCAGGCGGTATTCCACGAACCGGGCAAAATCCTCGGGAGACAGGAAAACAAATTCCCCCGCCTGGTTCACCACCAGCACGCGGTCCGGGGCCAGGGGGCCGAAGTGGAAGGGCAGGAGGACGTAAGGCTCAGTCACGGCCGGCCGTCTTTTTCACTTCTTCCTGAAGATGAGCCAGGGGCGCAAACGCGTGCTGGACGATGAGCCGCCGGAGCCCGCCGAAGCGCCGCTCCAGATCCAGCCGGAACTGCTGGTCCACAATCTCGCTGGTGAAACGGTGCTCCAACTCGTCCAGGTCCGCGGCACTGTCCAGGGGCTCCAGGGTCACCGTGACATAGCCCTCGGGTTCGGGTTCGACGCGGTTGCGGCACCGGGCTGACAAGGCATAGGTGGCCGCGAAGATCGCCTCTTTTTCATACAGGGCCTTGCTGAGCTGAAACACGAGGCGGCCTTGTTCCCGGCGTACGGCAAGACTCATAGAACTACTTTCACATTGAAGCGAAGGATAAGGTCATCACCGATTGTCGGCAAATTGGTTCGAAAATAGAAGAAATTCCGGCAAAAAGCAACTGCAAAAGGACGCCCTAAGTAATGGTATTTCAGAGCCCCAGATCAGAAATAACCTTACTTGACTTCCATAAAGTTTTTCGCTTTAATGGCCGAGATTCTGACTGAGGGCGATGGTTTGCCCTCCTTGGCACTGCAACTACGCTCTGTTCTGTGGAGGTCTCTATTGCCCCAGTGTCCTTCCTGCAAGGCCCCCTACGAGTTGGGTCAACGTTATTGCGACCAATGTGACAGCTACCTCCTCCATCCCGAAGAGGGGGATTATTTTTGCCCTCAATGCGGCATCCGGGTGGCTCCGAACCAGGAAATCTGCCACAAATGCAACGCTTCATTGCCCGTTGCGGCCGCGGCCCCGCCCCCGGCCGGGGAGACTCCTGCTCCCCCGGCTCCTGAGGCACCGCCGCCCGAGGTTCCGCCGACACCGACGCCGCCGCCCAAGTGGGGTATCCCGCCCTGGGGCCTGGCGGTTATCATCGCCGCGGGATTCCTGATCATCATTATTCTCGGCCTCCTCTTGCGTCAGGGCACTGTCCCCGAGTTCGCCCAACAACCGCCGCCTCCGGCCGCGGCCCCCACGATGCCTGCGGCTCCTGGCGCTCCTCCGGGGGAACAGCCTGCTGCCCCGGCCGCCGAAAAGCCGGCGCCTCCCCCAGAGGCCGCGCCCACCCCCGAAGCCACCCTGGCTGACGAGGTGCGGGAAACGCTGAACAAGCTCCGGGAAGCGCAGCTCAAAAACGATATCATCCTGTTCATGAGCTGTTATTCCTACCTCTATCCCAGCCTGGACAAAAAACGGGAGGCTACCCTCGAATACTGGAAGAACTTTAAGTTTCTCGATTTGAATTTCGTCCTGGACGACGTCAAACCCATGGGTCCGAACAACGCTTTGGCCCGGGTGACCTGGACCATGCAGATACAGACCCGGAAATCACAGAAGTTCGACAGCTTCACCCAGGTCTTCCGGGTGGTCCTGGCCAAAGAACTCGGCAAATGGCGGGTCCGGTCCATCAAGGACATCACTCACGGAGATACCGAATAAGGAGGTTCCCATGCACTCGAGGCGCATCCTGCTGGCACTGCTGCTCGGCCTGTTGGGCCTGACCCTGTTTTCTGCCTGCGCGGCCCCGGGACCGGCCCCACCCCCGCCACCCCCGCCGCCTCCGCCGCC
>CAZLRL010000232.1:0-5037 GCA_964561645.1 uncultured Desulfobacterales bacterium | reverse complement strand
GGAGTTAGACGGTGCTCTTCCGATCTGTCCAGGCGGGGACCGTAGAGGCTGACCACGGGGAGGCGCAGCCCCGGGTCCTCAACATCCGGCGAGGCCACCATGTTGTCCTGCTTGTCCCCTTTGAGGCCGTGCTGCGGGGAAAACAGCACCCGCAGCTGACCGGGGAAGCGCCGGGCCACCAGCTCCGGGGCCGGCCGGAAGCCCCGGTCCACGCTGGGCGCATGGCACAAAAGCCCCAGAGAAGTTCCCGCGGCCCAGGCCGGCGGGTCCTGGAGAAAAACTTCCAATCCCAACCTCACCTCAGTCATAAATCCTCACATAAAAAAAGAGGGCCGGTGGACTAACCACCCCCGCCCTCTTTTGGCAAGCCGCGGTTCGCTCCCCGGGAGCCCTAAAACTCCGCCTCCTCCCGCTTCATGACCGGCCGCAGCATGAAGGCCACGTCGTGGGTGAAGCCGTCTTTGCGGATAAAATAGTCCTCCAGGGTGGCCCGGGTTTCAAAACCCTTGGCCCGAAAGGCCTTGATCACTTTCTTGTGATCAGCGATAATCTCGGCTTTGAGCCAGTGGAGGCCCTGCTTTTTGGCCAGATTGATCAGCTCCTCCAGCAGCACCGAACCCAAACCCAGGTTCCGGAAAGACCGGGAGACAAAAATCCGCACTTCCGCCAGGTGCTTGGCCGCGTGTTTGCCCCGATGCAGGGTGGCGTCGGCAATGAGACTGTTGTCTTCCAGGTTCACCGCCACCAGAGGCAGGACCTTCTGGTAATCGAGCTGGTCGATCCAGGAATTTACCAGTTTGGTGTCCCGCACGTCCTGCTTTAAAAACCGGATATCCTCTTCCGGCGCTTCCTGAAACAGGCGGATCAACTCCTCCCGGTCCTGCTGATTGAGGAAGCGGAACATCACCCGCTTGCCGTTTTGCAGGGTGACGAACTTGCGATAGGCCCCATAGTTGATCATGATCTTCCCCTGATTACGACCCGTAAAAGCATCATAGCTCGTGTACCGGATTTGTCAAGCCAGCCCCACGGCCGCCACCTCCGACCTGAAAGTCTTGAAGATGTTTGACAAAATGGTCAACTTTTTTAAATGGTTAGAGAAAAAAAATTGTGGCGGGCTTCCTAGTGGAAATCTAACTGCTTAGCAATTTTTGAAGTCTTTTTTACCGACCCCCTATAAAAAAATGAAAAAATCGGAGCAATCAGGAGATTGATACCCGAGCAAAGCCGTCCAAATTTTTGGCCCAAGGACAGAGAATTCCGGCTCTTTTGGGAGTAAGGGTTTCTCCTACTCCATTTACTGAGACAGCACTTGTGTATTGCCGCCACTTAGCTCTAACTGTTACCCGACAGCAGCTAAGCTCTAATTGGAGATAGCCGCTTTGACTTCTCGCGGACGTGACGGTAAGTATGCGCATCATCGCAGGGGGGAATATGGAGGCACTCTGGGCCGAAGTAAAATCTGACTTAAAAAATCGCGTGTCATCTTCAGGCTTTTCTTTATGGATCGAACCCCTACAGGTGGACCCGGGACCTGGAGGGGAATTTCAGCTCCTCTGCCCCAATCCGTTCGCACTCCGCTGGGTCACGTCCAATTATCTTCCTCTCATCCACCAGACGCTGGCCCAGTTGGGCCGCCCGCTGCCGGTCAAGCTGCTGGCGGCCCGGTCCCAGCCCCGGACCCCGGTATTGCCGCCGGCCCCGGATCAGCTCCACCTCCCCCTGCCCGACCGGAGACAATTGCAGGCGCGCAAACTAAACCAGGAATTCGTGTTTAACAAATTCGTGGTGGGAGGTTCCAACCGCCTGGCTTATCACGCCGCGGAAGCCCTGGCCTGCAAAGACACCTTTTTCAGCGGCATTCTCTTCCTCACTTCGAGTCCCGGCCTGGGCAAAAGCCATCTGGCCCAGGCGGTGGGCAACTGCCTGCTCTCCATGGCTCCCCAGACCTCGGTATTTTATGTCACGGCCGAAGATTTTGCCAATGACATGGTGAGGTCCTTGCGGGGGGGCCAGATGGGCCGCTTCAAGGAGCGGTACCGGGGAGACTGCGAGGTGCTTTTGATGGAGGAAGTCCAGTTCTTGAGCGGCAAGGAAAAAATCCAGGCCGAACTCTGTTACACCCTGGACACCCTGTTGGACCGCCGCAAAAAGCTGGTCTTGACCAGCTGCTATCTTCCCGGCGAAATCAGCCACCTGTCCCAGGAGTTGCGCTCCCGGTTCACCGGGGGCCTGATCACCCCCATCGGACCGCCGGACTTCCCCACCCGGGTGGGCATTCTGGCCCGGAAGGCGGAAAATCGGGGCGTAAATATCCCCACCCAGGTGCTGGAACACATGGCGGAGCACATCACCAGCGACGTGCGCCGTCTGGAAAGCGCCCTGGACTGCCTGGTGGCCCGCTCCACCCTCCTGGGGGAACCGGTGAGCCTGCGCCTGGCCCAGGAGGTCCTCCAGGACCTGAAGGCCGTGGCTCCCCGCTTAAACGTCGCCCAGATTCAAAAAATTGTTTGCGATTATTATCAGGTGAACCTGCGGGAGCTGTTGGGGCGGGGGCGGCAGAAAAAGCTGGTGCGGGCCCGGCAGATGGGCCTATATTTCTCCCGCCTGTACACCGAGAAGACCGTGGTGGAACTGGGGCGCCTTTTCCACCGCAGCCATGCCTCCGTGGTGCACGCTCTGCAAACCCTGGAGCGGGATCGCCAGGTGCAGCCGCGCTTGGAGCAGGAGGTCAAATTCCTGGAAGAAAAGATGGCCCGGGCCAAGGTCAGGTTGGAGGAGAGGCCAGAGCCCAGTCATCGCATCGATGCTTGATAACCCGGCCCTCGACGATAAAGACGATGTCCTCGGCGATGTTGGTGGCCAAATCCGCGATGCGTTCCAGATTGCGCACAATAATAATGAAATGATGCAGACGGGTAATCCAGCGGGACTCACTGATCATGGTGTCCAGGATTTCCTGGGTGTATTCGTCGTCCAGCAGGTCCACTTCCGCATCCCGCTGGCACACCTGCACCGCCAGCTTGGGGTCCTGCTGTACAAAGGCGTCGATGCTGGTGCGCACCATGCCCAGGGCCAGATCCGCCATGGTGTTGAGGTCGATGGGCAAATCCACGGGAGGACGGCTGTTCAGTTCCAGGGCCCGCTCGGCGATATTCACGCCCTGGTCGCCGATGCGTTCCAGGGTGGTGGCGATGCGGGTGGTGGCGGTGATCAGACGCAGGTCGGTAGCCACCGGTTGCCGCAGGGCCAGGAGCCGGAAGGACCGCTCTTCTATTTCCAGCTCCATGTTGTTTAAGTTAATGTCTTCGGTGATGACATCCCGGGCCAAATCAGAGTCGCGGGTGGTGACCGAGGCCAAGCTTTTGCGGACGGCCTCCTCCGCCATGGTGGCCATGCGCAGAAGACTTTGCTTGAGCCCTTCCAACTCCTGATCAAAATGTCTGGGCATCGTTGCAGGTGTCACCACACCCACCTCTCGGGGAAAATTTGTCGTAATATTATCTTAATTCGGGAGAAAATTAAATATCTTTAACCAACTTCACACCAAAAATAAACAATTATAAAATACTTAGCCTTGGGCCCCGTCCCAAATCACTCTCTCTTTCGGAGCCTGATCTGTGAAAGTAGCCCTTATCGGACCCGGGGCCTTGGGCTGTCTATTGGCGGCCACCTTCAAGGCCGCCGGCACAGAAGTCTGGCTGGTGGATTACCGGCCCGAACGGATCGAACTCTTAAATCGCCGGGGGCTGGTGCTCCGGGCGCCGGATGGCACCGAGACCACCGTCCGGGTCCCGGTTGGCGAAGCCGGGCCGGTGGGGCCGGTGGACCTGGCCATCCTGACGGTAAAAGCGTATCAAACCAGGACCGCGGTGCAAAGCCTCCCGCCGCTGGTGGGCTCCGGCGGCCTGGCTCTGACTTTGCAGAACGGCTTGGGGAACCTGGAGGAAATGGCCCGCGTGTTGGGCCCGGAACGCCTGCTTGGGGGAGCCAGCATCCTGGGGGCCACCAAACTGGGGGAAGGGCAGGTGTTTCTGGCCGGCCTGGGGCCTACCTATGTAGGTCCTCCTCCAGGTTCCCTGGTGCCCATGGCCGAAGCGGCAGCAGTGGCCGCCCTCTTCCGGAGGGCCGGTTTGCCCTGCGAAGTCCGGGACCACATCGAGGCCGTGCTCTGGGAAAAATTGCTGGTGAACGTGGGGATCAACCCGCTCACCGCTATCTTGGGCCTTAAAAACGGGGAGTTGCCCCATCTGCGGCCCGCCTGGAAGCTGGCCGTGGCCGCGGCCTCCGAAGCCTTGTCCGTGGCCCGGGCGGGCGGCATTGATGTGAACGTCGATCCCGAGGCCCGCTTGCGGGAGGTCTGCACCGCCACCGCGGCCAACCGCTCTTCCATGCTCCAGGACATCTCTGCGGGCCGTCCAACCGAAATCGAGGCCTTAAACGCCCAGGTAGTGTCCCGGGGCGCGCGCCACGGCCTCCCCACCCCGGTGAACCAGGTACTCACCCACCTCATCCGGGCCCTGGAGGAGTCTCGGAGTTATGCGGCGGAAGCGGGTGTTCGGTAAGGGTTTGCAAAACTTAAGTGAAATCCGACTGGAGATTGGATGAGAATGTAACTGCAGGCTTTAGCCTGCACAGGTTGAAAACCTGTGCCACCAATTTCTTTTTGCATAATGATATCTTTGGACAGAAATATGGGATTTTTATCCCCAGAATTCTCGGTGACAGGGCTCACCCTGCAGAACCCACCCCACGGAATTTTCTTTGATTATTGGTGATATCTCCCAGAGAAACACCCAAGAAGTCATTTCAAAACCTATTTCTCTGTCATTCTGAACGAAGTGAAGGATCTATAACTTATTGAAAAGACTAGATTCTTCGGTCGCTGCGCTGCCTCAGAACGACAAAAAGAACCGGAATATGAGGTTTTCAAATAGCTTCTAGGCATCCTCTGAATTTCGGTGGGCAGAGCCCACCCGACTTTTTCGTTACGCGGCTGCCTGGCCAGCCACCTCCCCGGGGTGCACCAGGCGCCCG
>CAZLRL010000231.1:0-5038 GCA_964561645.1 uncultured Desulfobacterales bacterium | reverse complement strand
AGGCTGGTGCGGGTCCGCCCCAGCGGCCTGGAGGATGTGACCCAATACCGCATCGACGTGGATTGGGAAAGGGCGGGCGCCCTGGGGGTTCCCATCAGCTCCATCCACCACACCATCGCCGCGGCCTTCGGCAGCGCCTATGTGAATGATTTTATCCAGGGGGGACGGGTCAAGCGGGTCTACGTCCAGGCCGACGCGCCCTACCGGATGCTGCCCAACGACCTGGAGCGGCTTTACGTCCGCAATGCCTCGGGCACCATGACCCCGTTCGGTTCCTTCGCGTCGGGCCACTGGTTCCAGGGCTCGCCGCTGCTGGAGCGCTTCAACAGCTTTCCGGCCCTGAACATCTGGGGCGAACCCGCGCCCGGGGTCAGCTCCGGGGAGGCCATGCAGGCCATGGAAGACATCGTGGCCCAGCTTCCCAAGGGGGTCGGCTTTGACTGGGCGGGCATCTCCTACCAGGAGCGCATGGCCAAGGCCCAGACCGGACTGCTCTATACGTTTTCGGTTATCGTCATTTTTCTGTGCCTCGCGGCCCTGTATGAAAGCTGGACCGTGCCCATCTCCGTCATGCTGGCCCTGCCTCTCGGGGTCATCGGCGGGGTGGCGGCCTCGTCGCTCAGGGGCCTGCCCAACGACGTGTACTTTCAGATCGGGCTGTTGACGGTTCTGGGGCTGACCACCAAAAACGCCATTTTGATCGTGCAGTTCGCCAAGACCAAAAGAGAGGAAGGCATGGGGTTGATCGACGCGACGCTGGAAGGGGCAAAACTAAGGCTGCGTCCCATTGTCATGACTTCGCTGGCCTTCGGTTTCGGCGTTCTGCCCCTGGCCATTGCCACCGGCGCGGGCGCCGGCGCCCAAACCGCGATCGGCACCGGTGTCCTGGGCGGGATGGTGACGGCCACCTTCCTGGCCATCTTCTTCATTCCCCTCTTTTTTGTGATGGTGGTGCAATGGTTCGAAAGAAAGCCCCGAGATAAAAAGAAAAAACCGGCTCCTGAACCCGTGAGTCCAGCGGAGGGGCAGACAGATGAGAAATAAGGGGTTTGCCATCCTGGCCCTGGCAGCCGTCCTGCTTGGCAGTTGCACCATGATCCCGAAATATGACCGGCCCGCGGCGCCGGTCCCCGGGGACTGGCCTAAGGGCCCGGCCTACGAAGAGCCCCGCTCCGCAGCGTCGTCCGCCCTCGACCTGCCCTGGCGGCAATTCTTCGCGGAGGCACAATTGCAAACTATCGTCGAGACCGCGCTGCACAACAATCGGGATCTGCGGGTGGCGGCGCTGAACGTGGACCGGGCCCGGGCCCTGTATCGCATTCAGCGGGCCGAGCTGTTGCCCAGGTTCGAAACCGGGGTCATCGCCAGCAAGCAGCGGGTACGGATTTCCGGCCGCGAGGGTCTGGTGACCCTGGAGGAATATGGCCTCAACCTGGGCCTCAGTTCCTGGGAAATTGACTTTTTCGGGCGTCTCCGCAGCCTGAATCAACGGGCTCTGGAGGAATTTTTTGCCACGGAACAGGCCCGCCGCAGCGCCCGGATCCTGCTGATCTCGGAGGTGGCCAACGCCTACCTGACCCTGGCCGCGGACCGGGAAAACCTCAAGCTGGCCCGCTCCACCCTCGAGACCCAGCAGGCGGCCTACCATGTGATCAAGCGGCGGTTTGAGGTGGGGCTGGCCCCGGAATTGGACGTGCGCCAGGCCCAGACCAGGGTGGACGCGGCTCGACTGGATATCGCCCGCTACACCGAACTGGTGGCCCAGGATAAAAACGCGCTCGACCTGTTGGCCGGCGCGCCGCTGCCGGAGGATTTGCTGCCCGCGGAGTTGAGCGCGGTGAAGCCGTTACCGGAGGTGTCCCCGGGGACCTCCTCCGCAGTGCTGCTGCGCCGCCCTGACATCCTGCAGGCCGAGAACCTGCTCAAGGCCGCCAATGCCAATATCGGCGCGGCCCGGGCCGCTTTCTTTCCCCGCATCGCGCTCACCTCCGCCATCGGCACCGCCAGCGGCGATTTGTCGGGTCTGTTCCAGTCCGGGTCCTTTGTCTGGAATTATGCGCCCCAGGCGGTGCTGCCGATTTTCGATGCCCGCACCTGGTCGGGCCTGAAAGCGACCAAGGTGGAACGGGAAATCGCGGTGGCGCAATACGAAAGGGCCATCCAGGCGGCCTTCCGGGAAGTGGCCGATGCCCTGGCCAGCAAGGGGACCCTGGGGGATCAGATCGCGGCCCAGCAATCACTGGTGGAAGCCAGCGCCAGAACCTATCAGCTCTCCTCGGCCCGCTACGAGAAGGGCCTCGACATTTATCTGAACGTGCTGGACGCCCAGCGTTCTCTCTACGCCGCGCAGCAGGATCTCATCGCGGTCCGCCTGGCCAAGCTGGCCAACCAGGTGCGGCTGTACGCGGTCCTGGGCGGCGGCGCCGGCGAAGTGCTGCCCGCCGGGGGGTAAGTCGGCCTGATCTCGCCGGGAAATTTTAATGGTACTCGTGGGTCCCCAGTATCACCGGGATCCCGGTTTTCCCCTGAATGAGCTGGGAAATTTCCTCCGCCGTGCTGTAAGGACAGGCCGGTTTGGCGTTCGCCAGACAGGAACTCAGATAAATGGCGTCGGGCTTCATGTCCGCCAACTTGATGGCCATGCCCACGTTGGAGACCAGGCTGCGTCCGGGACAGTGGCATTTCACAAAGGACATGACCTGAACCGGTTCGGTAAATTTCCCCTCTCCCATGGTGGCCGCCTTGAGGCAGCGCCATTCCCCCGGACAACCGTAACCACTGTCCATATAGGCTCCACAACCGACCATCATCACTTTTTTCATGAGTAGACTCCTTTTCGCCGTGTCGCGGCTGTGATATTCAGGCGCGTACTTTTTGCAGTGCCTGCTCGGCGCAAATGGCAATGGGCTCCAGGCTCGGCTCGGAGGAAGCATCAGGCGTGCCGGCGCACATCACCACGGTCAAATCCTCAATGGTTTTGCCGCCCAGAATCAGGGCGTTGATGTTATCGATTTCCTTCACCGGGGACTCGCTGTCGCTGGCGATCTGGCCCCCTAAAAGCTTGTGGCTCTGGCGGTCGAACACCAGCTTGAGGGTCCAGGGTTTGACCCCGGGGATCATGCCGTGTTTACTGCGGGAAGTGGCCGAGGCTGCGACGGGCTCAAACCCTTCCTGGCGCGCCGCCTCTTCCGTCAGCCCCACGGAAGCGTAGTATTTGTCGAACAACTTCACGGCAGAATTATTCAAAACGCCTGGGAAGGGGACGGTGTAACCGGCCAGCCGCTTGGCTATGAGCCGGCCCTGAATAACCGCCGGTCCCCGCAGCATACTGAGTACCGGTTTTTTGGTGATAAAGTGAAGTTTTTCCACACAATCCCCTCCGGCCAGGATGTCGGGGTGGGAGGTTTCACAAAACTCGTTGACCTGAATGCCGTATTTTTCGATGGCCAGGTCCAACTGTTGGGCCAACTCCAGGTTAGGGGCCGCTCCCACCGCAATCAGGACAAAATCGGCGGGGATTTGTTCTCCTGAAGTAAGCTCGACTCCCGAGACCTGCCCGTTTTTACCCAGTATCCGGGCAGCCTTCTGGCCTATTTTCATCTGAAGGCCCTTCTCCTCCAAAAAATCCTGCACCCCCTGGGCCAGTTCCCGGTCCAGCATCAGGGGCAGAGGATTTTGCAGGAGCTCAATGACGGTAACCCTGTAGTGGTCCGGATTTTGGGCCATCAGCAAGGTGGCCGTTTCCAGATTTATATAACCAGCACCTATCAAGACTAATTTGCGGGGATTCTCCGCCTGGAAATACTCCCGGATGCGGCTCGCGTCAGCGGCGCTCCTCAGAGTAAACACACCCTTGAGGGTGCTCCCCTCCACCGGCGAGACCATCTGACGGGCCCCCGTGGCCAGGATCAGCTTATCAAAGGGGATGATGGTCCCATCGGCCAGGGCCAGGATTTTATTGGCGGGATCAGCCTGAACCACTTTGCTTATCACTACCTTGATGCCCGCCTCCTCGAACATCCGGTCGGGGTTGGTGATGGAGTCGACGGTGGCCACACCGGCCACCACATGGGGGAGAGCTCAGCGGACGATGAAGCGCTCTTCTTCCCGGATAACGGTAATATCCACCCCTGGCAGCAACCTACGGGAGAGCATGGCTGCCGGACCGCCCACGCCGCCCATGCCGACGATCACCAGTCGTTGTCCTTTTTCCATATTTTTTCTCCATGTGCCTTCGATTTATAGGTAAGGAATAATTCCCCTCTGCACCGCTAATCCAGCAAATTATTGGGCAGGGTGAAGATGAATGTGGCCCCTTGGCCCCTGGTGCTTTCCACCCAAAGGCGGCCGCCATGGGCGTCGACGATGCGCTTGACAATGGCCAGACCCAGGCCCAGACCGCTTTCCCGGCCCGAGCTTTTGCCCCGGTAAAGCAGCTCGAACAGATGGGGCAAATCCTGGCGGTCGATGCCCGGACCCTGGTCCTCGACGGCAAATTGCACTTCTTCCCCCAGATCGCGCACCCTCAAGGTCACGCTGCTCCGGGAGGGGGAATACTTGAGCGCGTTGCCGATTATATTGCACAAAGCCCGCTGGAATAACACGGGATCAGCCTGGAGGACGATAATGTTTTCCGGGTATTCCGCCTGGAGGGTGATGCCCTTCTCCTCAGCTTGGGGCTTCAACCGGTTGATAACCTCCTGGCACTCGGTCTCCACTTGCATGGCGCTCACCACCGGGGTGATGATGTGCAGATCCAGGCGGGAGTATTCCAAAAAATTGGTGATCAGGTCCTCCAGGCGCTGCATCTCCCCGTGGATCGTCTCCAGGTAGGACTTCTGTTCCGGGGTGAGTTCGCCCGCCTTGCCTCGGAGGAGGCGGTTGAGGAGACCGGCCATGCCGACCACCGGGGCCTTGAGATCATGGGCAAACATGCTCACCAGGCGGCGCCGCTCATTTTCCATATGTTTGAGGGGGGCAATATCCCGAAAGGTTTCCACCCCGCCTAAAAGATGGCCCTGGTCGTCCCTCAGCGCGG
>CAZLRL010000230.1:0-5068 GCA_964561645.1 uncultured Desulfobacterales bacterium | reverse complement strand
GGTGTTGTGATTGCAGTGGTCGCTGCGGGCCTGGGCCAGATACTCCAACTCCACATCGGTGGGCGGGCCCAGATCGATTTTCGCCCGGCGGGCCAAAACTTCCGTCCGTTGGAAATAATCCAGGATGATGGGCAGATCCTGATCCCGCAAGGCCAGATGGCGTTCCTCGCTGAGGCGGCGCAGGGTATCCAGGGAGTCCAGGGGAAAAACGGTGACCTGGGGCTGATGGGCCAACTGCACCCGGGGGAGGATGAGTCCCACCCCCTGGGCCGGGTCCCAATCCTGCCGGGAAAAAAGGCGGAATTCCTGGATGAGATCGTTGGCCAACAACCCCCGGGCCAACCGGGCGGCGTGATCCTGGTTCAGGTCGGGTCGGGACAACAGATACAATTTGGAGGTGAACACCGCGGCTTCGGGGGGAAGGGAGCGGCCCAAGAAAGCCTCGATGGCCTCCCGGGCCATGGCGCCGGCATTGTCCCGGACCCCGGGCCGAAACCCCACCCACAGGGCCCAATCGAATTCCCGGGCCAGCGGGCTGAAACTGGAAACCTGGGTGACGGGATTGGTGAAGACTTCGGTGCGAATGGCTTCCAGCTCGCTCGGGGGCAGATCCAGGTCCAACATGAGCAGATGCAGAACCTGGACCCGATCCAGGGTCAGTCCGAAGTATTCCCAGGCCTTGCGGCGCAGGGCTTCCCCTTCGGCATCGATGAGCTCGGGACGCCAGCCGATCTCGAGACGGACCGCCATAGGACTCCTTTCCTAAAAAAGCAAAATTCTAGCAGGGAATATATCTTACCAGGAAGGAACGGGCAAAGCTAAAGATGCCCCGGAGGAGGAAAAGGCGTCGGGGCCGCCGCACAAGGATAATTACAGGGGTTCAGGCATAAAGATTATCGAATGAGTTGTGAGGCCGGAACATACAGCTTGTTGTACACAATCTGTCCGATACTCATGACGGTGGCGATAACCGCGAGAGCGATGCCGGCAATCAGGATGCCATATTCCGCGGTACCGGCGGCTGTTTCATCCCGAAGCAACTGTGGCCATTTTTCCATAGCACTCCCCTTGGCTGGCGACCAGGACTGGAAGGCCTAGCCTCATGGTACGCTGAGAAGGTAAGAAGCAACTCCGCATAGGAAGAATCATCATTAGTGCGGCCCCTGAAGTGAGCTGCTGAGGGATGGGCCCCAAAATTCAAGGCCTCAGGTTAATGGTGTTTCATGGTTTATCGGCAGGTTCAGAAAATTTCTTTAACAAAATCAGCATTGCCCTGATCCGAATCTAAGAGATTCCCTGAGACCATAATCAGGGAAGATGGAAAGGGGTGGCAGCAACTCGATAAGGTGGGAGACGGAGAATTATTGCGTGTCAGTCAGGCACCGCGCAGACGTTCCAGCAGCCGGCTGGTGGAGTAGCCCTCCCGGAAAGGCAGTATCCGCACCTGGCCGCGGCGGGCCAGCACCACTTCCCGGCCCACCACTTCCTCCAGACGATAATCGCCGCCTTTTACCAAAACATCGGGCTGCAGCGCGGTGAGGATTTGTAAAGGGGTGTCTTCGTCAAAGAGGACCACCCGGTCCACCGCGGCCAGGCCTGCCAGCATCCGGGCCCGGTCGTGCTCCGGGTTTACCGGGCGGTTCGGGCCTTTCCCCAGTCGCCGGACCGAGGCGTCGGTGTTGACCGCGACGAGGAGGGCGTCTCCCAGAGACCGGGCCTCCTCGAGATAGTCCACGTGGCCGGGATGCAAGAGATCAAAGCAGCCGTTGGTGAAAACCACCCGCAGGCCGCGCTCCTGCTGCTCCCGCACCCAACGGGCCACTTCTTTCCGGCTGATTATTTTGTCGGCGCTGCTGTGGGTCATTTTCATGGTGATTGATTTTGAGGGGAGGGCCGGGGGACCTGGGGGCGGGGTAACCACCGCCCCTACCTGCCATCCTCCAAACTCCCCTTCCCATCCCTATTTCTAAAAGAACAGGCATCCTGCCTGTTCAATACACAGGCTGGAAGCCTGTGCTCCCGCTTAGTGCAAGGGAAGGGGAGGGATTATGTGGGGAAGGGCAGGGGCTGCAACCATGGTATCACGGGCTTCCAGTCCTTGGGACCCTCTCCCCTCTAACGATTTCAGCTGCTCACTCATACCGCACCCGGGCGACGGTGAGGATGTCCACTTGACGGGCGCCGGCTTGGCGCAAAACCCGGGCGCACTCCCGGACCGTGGCCCCGGTGGTAAAGACGTCATCGATCAGCAGAATTTTATTCCCCTTGACCAGATCAGGCCGATGGACGGTGAAGGCCCCTTTGACGTTATGGCGGCGCTCTTTGGGGTTTTGGCAGGTCGTCTGGGGCTTAGTGTCGCGCACCCGGGCGAGAAGTTCCCGCTCGAAGCGGACCTGAGGGAAAGCTTGAGCCAAAAGCAGCGACTGGTTGAAACCTCGTTGCTTGAGACGCTTGGGGTGGAGGGGCACAGGCGCGACCAGGTCCGCGGCCTGGGCCAACTCCAGGCACAAGAACTGCCGCAGCCAATGGTGCATCACCGGCAAGAGATCCAGTCGGCGGCTGTACTTGAAGCGCTTGACGGCTTGGCCGGAAAGGCCTTCTTCGTCATACAAAACCGCGGCCCGAGCCCGGGCAAAGGGAGGCGGCTCCGTCTGGCAGGGGCCGCACAGATGATCAACCCCCTCCCGGGCGGAGAACACCCGCCCGCAGACCGGACACAGGGGGCTGGCCACCCAGTCGACAGCCTCGTCGCAGGCCGGACATACCGCCACCTGGGCCTGTTCGCCCACCGCCGCGCCGCAAAAAACGCACAAGCGGGGCAGGAAGAAGTCCAGGATATTTAGGGACAAGCGTTTAAGCCACATGGTTTCCCAAAAAATCAACGAGGCTTTCAGGCCATAATACCAAAACGGAGGGGATTTTCCACCGTATCCGGAGCAAAAGACTATTTTTCTCGATGGGGCAGGGTGGCGACGGGGTGCCTGTAAACCAATGGGAAAGACCCTAAAATATAAGGGCGGGTTTAAAACCCGCCCCTACGCGACCGGCCCGGAACCGGTGTTTGATTTGAAGCTCTTGTGGCCGAGCCTGGTGGCGTCCGACAAGCTTTTTCCAAACAAAGGCAATCTGGACAAGGGTTTTGTAGCCGCAGGCTTCAGCCTGTGCCAGCACCGGCGAGACGCCGGTGCCACCAAGCCTTACCCCATTGTGAGAGTCACTTTTGGACATGAACAAGGTTTTTATGTCAGGGAATTTCGGTGGACAGAGCCCACCTACGTAACGCCCATATATTTTTCCAGGAGGGGGTTTGGGGGGACCTTGCTTTTCCGAAAAAGGCGGGTGCCCCCAAAAATATCTATCCCGAACAATCAACCGTGGGCCGGGGGATCTGGTCGCGTTTTGTCAAACACTAGCTGCGTTTCGGCAGACAATTAGACGGAACCGGACAGGTCGGCGGGTTGTCTCTTTACCGGACCCCGGAAGGGATAGCGGATCAGGAGGGCAAGACCCAGACCCATGGGGGGGAGGATCAGGATAGATTTTAAGGCGGCCACCACCCCGAAGTGATCGGCCACGACACCCAGGAGGGTAACACCAAAGCCGCCGGCGCCGATGGCAAATCCCACCATCAGCCCGGACGCGACTCCCAGTCTGTGGGGCAGGAGGCGCTGGGCCATGACAATGGTGACCGTAAAGGAGGAAATCAGGGCCATGCCCACCAGGATAAGGACCACAAACAACAGGGGCCCGGTGGTCAGAAGAATAAGAGGGGCCAACAGGCTGGTCACGAGCAGGGAATAAACCAGGTATTTTTTATGCCCCACGCGGTCGGCCAACATGGACCCGAGAATGGTCCCCACCACCCCCCCGAGGAGAAAAACGGTTACCAGTTTGCCAGAGTAAAGGGGGTCCCCCTTGAGATGCTCAATGAAGTAAAAGGGAATGTAGGTCATGAGTCCCAACTGGGTCCAGGATCTCATAACCACGGTGGCGATAACCAAGAAGAGGGCCAGATAAGCGCCGGGAAGTCCGGAGGCCACGCGGGCCTTTTCTTCGCTCAACAGTGGTTTGGCGCGGCGCAGATATCCCCAATTAAAAATCAACAAAACCAGAAATAGAAGAGCAAAGACCAGCATCAGGGGAAGGCCGGCAAAGCCGAGGTAAGTGATGACTGCCAGAGAGAAGAGGGGGCCCAGGGCCAGGCCCAGGTTGCCGCCCACCGAAAACACCGACATGCCGGTGGCCGCCCGTTCGCCGATAAAAAAGGAGGCGGTTTTGTAGCCTTCCGGGTGATAGGCCGCCACCCCCAGCCCACTCACCACCACCAGCAGGAGAAGAAAGCCGTACGAGTCGGGAAGGGAGGCCATTGATAAGCCCACGCCCGCAGTCAGACAGCCCAGGGGGAGCAGCAGGGCTTTCTCTTTTTTGTCGGAAACATGGCCGAATAACGGCTGCAGGATGGAAGAGGTAAAATTGGCGGCCATTAGGAGCACGCCCGCCATGGTGTAGGACAGGGAGAGCTTGGTTTTTAGAAAGGGGAGAATCGCCGGGAGGGCGCCCTGATAGATATCCGTGACCAGATGTCCGAAAGACAGGATGAGAAGGATTTTGAAGTTAAAGGTGTTTGGAGGTGAGGAGGTTTCGTCCGGGTCGGTGGAGGTCATCAAAGGTTAGCCAGTCGGCGGGCCAAAGTTTCGGCCGCGGCGAACAGGGAAGCCACCTCGGCGTCGGAGAGGCCGGCGCCCCGGGCCACCTGTTCGGCCTGTTCCCGAGTGATGAGGTCGCCGGGCGCGTGGGAGTCGGTGTTGACGATGAGCTGCGCCCCGACCTCCCGGGCCAGTCGGGCCACATGGCCGTTGGCCAGACAATGGCCTTTGCGGGCCGATAGCTCCAGGAAAATGCCCCGCTCCTGGGCCAGGGCCGCGTCTTGCCGGGTAATGAGGCCGGGATGGGACAGGATGTCGATGTCGGCTTGCAGCGCGGCGCGGTTGGTGCCGGGCGCGACGGGCTCGGCCAGGGTTTCCCCGTGGACAACGATCAAGGGCACGCCCAGGTCCCGGGCTTGGGC